>NZ_JADBGC010000010.1:0-153390 GCF_014892245.1 Microbispora sitophila
CCTACTTGACCCGAAACCCGCCGACCGACAGGAATTCGACCCCCCGTTTCCGGGGCAACCCCTCTAACTTACCCGAACCCCCAGCCCGGCGCAAAACCACCAGACCCAGAAGATCGAAAAGCACGAGGAGCCGCCGGCAACCAGCCCGCACACACAAGACAACCACCGAAGTGATCGAAGAGGAGTGCGCCGAACCGCGCCGACACCACAAGATTACCAGGGTCCGGCACCGCCATGACCCGGTTCGAGAACAACGCCCCCACGACGCGGGCTATTCCCCGCCGGGACCGGCCCGGCCTCCACGCGTCCGGTTGTCCAGCACACCAGCCGCGGCGGCTGTTCCCGCAGGTCGTGGCCGGGAGCGTGTCCCTCCTCCCGGACGCGGCAAAACGGGCGAGCAAGCGGGGACAACCAGATCCGGTTCTCAGGCATCTACTTAGCGCCGCGGCGGACAGCCGGCATGGCACGGATGATCGGGGAGGCACGACGTGAGGGACGAGCGCCGCAAGTGGCCGTCGTCCCCGCGCTCCGCGACGGCTCCACGTGGCCGTCGTCTTCCCACGCAACCGAACGTCAAGCCGCTCGCAACCGCCCCGCGCTACGAAGACGATGCGGAAGTCCCCTGTACGGCGCCAACCCGGCCGCCCGGACTTCCGTCGCTGGAGGTGGCCATCATCATGCGGTCGGAGTTCGACGACATCCGTGCCCACATCACCGCCGAGCCGCCGCGCCCGAGCGAGTTGCTCGAGCTCGCGCACTCCCTGCTTGACGACCTGGAGCAGTTGCGAACGCGCGAGGCGATCCTGCGCTCGCACTATCTCGCCCTGCTGACGGCGGCTCGTGCCACCGTGGCCGCGGACGCCGCCGGCCACCCGGAGGCGCTCACCTTCCTCCAGCACGAGCTGGCCGAGCACGGGCAGCTTCCCGACGGAGAGCAGGCACAGCGGATCTTGTCGGACGCCGTGGCGGCGCAGTCCATGCTCGCCCACCTCGACGAGCCCGTGGTTCCCCGGCGGTCCCGCACTCCCCGCAGCCCCCGCTGCGGCGGAGTCAGCCGCAGCCTGCGGGGCTGAGTGGTCAGCCGCCGGGGATGAGGTCGTGCACGAAGACGACGTTGGGGTAGGCCGGGTTGTCGGTGTACCCCTGAACGTTGCCCAGGTAGGCCCGCTGGTAGTTGGACACCCAGGGCACCGCCACCACGGCCTGCTCCTCGATGAGGTTCCTCTGGAGTTCGGCGTACGCCCTCTCCGCGGCGGGACGGTCGTTCGTCACCAGTGACGGCAGACGGTCGATCTTCGCGTCGACGTCCCTGTCCTTGAGGTAGGTGAGGTTGAAGGACACCGGCTCGGCGCTGTGGAAGACGTTGAGGAACCACGAGTACGCGTCGGCGTAGTCGGGCCACCAGTACATGACGAGGATGTCCTGGCGCTTGGCCGGGTCGGCCGACTTGCTCTGGTTCCATTGGTCGTTCCACTGCATCGCCTTCGCGTCGAGCTGGACGTTCAGCTCGGCGAGCGCGCTCTTGAGCCTGCGTACGAGCAGTTCCTCGTCGTCGTCCCCCTCCGCGTAGGTCAGCGTCAGGCGCAGGGGGTTGCCGTCCGGGCCGTACCCCGCCTCGTTCAGCAGCGCGGTGGCCCCGGTCAGGTCCTGCTTCTGGGTGAGGCCGGGCGTGTGCCCGAGCAGGCCCTCGGGCACCAGACCGGAGGCGGGCGCCCCAGCCCCCTTGAGCCCGGTGATCAGGCCGTCGTAGTCGATCGCCTTCTGCACCGCCTTGCGCAGCCGTACGTCCGCCAGCGGGCCGGAGGCGGTGTTGAACAGCACGAGCATGTTCTGGAACGACGGCACCTGGAGGGTGCGCACGCCCGCGGTCGCGCGGGCCCGCCGGAACAGTTCGGGGTTCAGCCGCTGCACGTAGCTCGCCTCGCCGCGCAGCAGCAGCCGGTACGCCCGGTCCGGGTTGGGGGTGACGCGGAACTCGATGTTCCGGTAGTGCGGGCCCTCCCAGCCGCCCCAGTAGCGGTCGAAGGCCCGCAGCACCAGCTCCTTCTCGCGGCCCTTCTTCCAGCTCGCCACGGTGTACGGCCCGGAGCCGGCGTCCCGGCCGGCCTGGAACCACTTCTTGAGGTCGCCCGATCCGGCCGCCTGCGTGTCGTAGATGTACGCCGCGTAGTCGGCGGAGGCGACCAAGTCGAGCGGGGCGGCGTACTTGAGCCGGAACTCCACCGTCAGCGAGTCCTTGACCGTGATCTGCTGGACGGGGTCCCAGATGTAGGCCGCGCCGGCGCCCATCCGCTTGGTGCGCTCGATGGACGCCTTCACCGCGGCGGCGTCCAGCGGTCGTCCGGTGTGGAAGACCACGCCGGACCGCAGCGTGAACGTCCAGACCTTGCCGTCGGAGGTCGTCTGCCAGCGCTCGGCCAGGCGCGGCGCCGCCCGCCGCGTCCTGGGGTTGTACATCGTCAGCGAGTCGTAGATGTTCTCCATCGCGACGACCTCGTTGGAGTACGAGCTCGCCGGGTCCCAGTCGGTGACGATGTCGAGATGATGCAGGTAGACGAAGGTCGAGTCCTTCGTCGAGGGAAGGTTCGCGGCGGAGATCCCCTGGACCTCACCCCCGCCGCATCCCGCGAGGGCCAGCACGGCCATCACTCCCAGCACGAGTAAACGGCGCATGCGTGCGGGTCCTTTCCGTGTCTACCATGATCGACGCTACTGCAAGATCACGATTGGACATGATATTTCCCGCTAATCGATCACAGGTCCCCTCATCCCACCCGCCTCACTGCTAGTCTCTATCCCTGTCGCAAAAAGGTTTATGTGAGGCTTGTCCCTCACTGGGCGAGGTGCCATGAGTCCGCGCAGGCGTGACCGGCCGATCAGGTCCCGGCTCATCGGCCTGCTGCTCGTACCGCTCTTCTCGCTGGTCGCCCTGTGGGCGGTCACCGCCGGTGTCACGATCGGCGAGAGCCTGAGCCTTCGTACGTACAACACGCTGTGGTCCACGCTGCGGCGGCCCGCCGACTCCCTGATCGTCGACTTGCAGAGCGAGCGCCTGACCACGGCCCGATACCTCGGTTCGCACCGGAAGGCCGACCGCGACGCCATGGTCCTGCAGCGCCAGCACACCGACAAGACCAGGGAGAAGGTCCGCACGCTGGCCCTGTCCAGCGCCTCCCGCTCGGCCACCACTCCGGCCATGCGCACCCAGGTCGACGAGATGCTGGCGGGGCTCAGCCGGATCGACGAGATCCGGGCGGAGATCGACGAGGGGCTGTCGGAGCGGCTGTACGCCATCGAGACCTACAACCTGGTCAGCGACTCGATCTACCGCATGCACTACAGCCTTGCACTGATCGACGACATCCCGATCTACCAGCAGTCGCGCGTGGTGATCTCGCTCGGGTACGCCAAGGAGCTGCTCACCCGGGAGCAGGCGCTGGAGGCGGCCGCCGGGGCGTCCGGCGGCCTCACCGACGAGGAACGCAAGCTGTTCACCCAGCTCGTGGGCAACCGCCGGTTCCTCATCGACCAGGCGCTGCCCGAGCTGGACGCCGGCCTGCGGCAGCTGCACGTCAACCTGATCACCACCCCGCTCTACCAGCGGCTGCGGCTGCAGGAAGAGCAGATCATCGCCGCGCCCAAGCTCTCGGCGCGTACGCAGCGGGTGTGGCAGTCGACCTCCGACGACCTGGCCGAGTCGTTCCAGAAGGCGCAGACCGAGGCGGCTGCCCTGCTCGCCGAACGCGCCGCGCCGATCGCCGACTCGATCCTGCGGCGGGCCGTGCTGGCCGGGGGCTTCGGTCTCCTCGCGGTCATCGCCTCGATCCTGATCTCGCTGCGGGTCGGCGGACGCCTCGCCCGCGAGCTGGCCGACCTGCGGCAGGCCGCGCTCGACCTCGCGAACAAGCGGCTGCCGGGCGTGCTGGTCAAGCTCAAGCGAGGCGACGACGTCGACGTGGCCACCGAGGCGCCTCCGCTCCAGACCTCGGGCGGGACCGCCGAGATCCAGGACGTGGGGCGGGCCTTCTCCACCGTCCAGGAGACCGCGGTGGAGGCCGCCATCGGGCAGGCCCGCCTGCAGCGGGGTGTCAGCCAGGTCTTCCTCAACCTGGCGCGGCGCAGCCAGACGCTGCTGCACCGGCAGCGGACCCAGTTGCACGGCATGCAGCGCCACACGACCGATCCGGACATGCTGGAGGAGCTGTTCCGGCTCGACCACCTGACGACCCGCATGCGCCGCCACGCCGAGGGCCTGATCATCCTGTCGGGCAACGCCCCCGGCCGTGCCTGGCGCAAGCCCGTCCCGATGTACGACGTCGTACGCGGGGCCGCGGCCGAGGTGGAGGACTACGCCCGGGTGAACGTGCTGCCGATGGAGGACCACGGGCTCGACGGCGCCGCGGTGGCCGACGTCATCCACCTCATCGCCGAACTGGTCGAGAACGCCACGATCTTCTCGCCGCCGCACACCTCCGTGTCGGTGCGCGGCGAACTCGTCGGCATGGGCTTCGCGGTCGAGATCGAGGACCGCGGGCTCGGCATGACCAAGGAGCGGCTCGCCGAGCTGAACGAGCGTCTGGCCAACCCGCCGGAGTTCGACATCGCGGACACCGACCGCATGGGGCTGTTCGTCGTCGCGCGCCTGGCCGCGCGGCGGGACATCCGCGTGACCCTACGGCCCTCGCCCTACGGAGGAACGACCGCCATCGTGCTGATCCCATCCGCGCTCATGGTTGGCCCCAAGGATCCCGATCTCGCCCGTCTCGCCGCGGGAGAGGTCACCCCGGAGGACATCATCCTCGCCTCGCTGCAACGGGGGCCGCAGGAGAACGAGAACACCGGCGAGGAGGACCGAAAGTGACGGAACGCATGCAGGACCAGTGGCTGGACGAGGAGGCCGGGCCGATCGTCCCGGCCTACGCCCTGACCCGCGGACGCGTGCGGCCCTCCAGCCAGGAGATCGACCTCGTCGCCATCGTCACCGCCACCGGCGGGCCCACGCCGGTGAGCCTCGGTCCCGAGCAGTGGATGATCCTCAGCCTGTGCGCCCGCCCGGCGTCGCTGGCGGACATCGCCGCGGCGATCGACCTGCCGCTCGGCGTCGTACGGGTGCTGGTGGGCGACCTCCACGAGCAGGGTCTCGTGCAGGTGCGCCCACCCGCCAACGTCGCGCGCTTCCCCACTCCCGGCATCCTGACCGAGGTGATCAGCGGCCTGCGCGCGCTGTGACCTTCTCGGTCAGAGCGCGTGCGGGTAGTGCCGTGCGGCGTGCTCGGAGGTGATGTACCCCTCCCGCAGGTCGGCGCGCACGGCCTCGGGGTCGCGCTCTTCGGGCGGGCCGTACCCGCCTCCCGAGCCGGTGCGCAGGTGCACGACCGCGCCCTTGGGCAGGAAGACCCGCGTCTTCAGCGAGAAGTCCTCGGCGTGCCCGTCGGGATACTCCACCGTGAGCCGGTTGGGCCGGCCCGGCAGGCCGCCTTCCAGGCCCCAGGGCTCCAGCGCGGTCCTGGCCAGGCCCGCGGTGAGGTACTGGTCCTCCAGGATGCGGAAGGACAGGTCGAGTCCCAGGCCGCCGCGGTGACGGCCGGGTCCGCCGGAGTCCTCGGCCAGGGCGAGCCGCTCGATCCGCCAGGGGTTGCGCGCCTCCCACACCTCGGCCGGGGTGAAGCGGGTGGCCGACTCCGAGATGTACATGAGCGCGCTCGCGCCGTCCGCCGACGGTGAGGCGCCCTGGCCCACGGGGTGCGGCGCGCCGTCGGCCCACGGCTCGCCGGTCGCCTCGCGGTTGCCCCACCACACCAGGGCGTTGATGTCCCCGCCGCTGGCGGCCGGCACCGATTCCGGCACGGCCTCGGCCAGCGCCCTGATGATCAGCTCGATGGCGTGGTCGGAGGGAATGCCGTACATGAAGCAGGGCGCCGGACGTACGGGGTGGAACAGCGAGCCGAGCCGGGTGACCAGCTCCAGCGGGCGGAAGTGGCCCTCGTTGGGCTGCTCGCCCGCACCCGCGAGGAAGGCCACCGCGATCCGGACGGCCGCCACGGTGGACGGCAGCGGGCAGTTGACCGGCCCGCCGACCTGGTCGGGGCAGTCGGTCAGGTCGACGGTCACCGACGAGCCGTCCACGGCCACCCGGACGCCGAACGGGATCGGCCTGCCGTTCACGCCGTCGGAGTCGATGACGCTGGACGCCTGGTAGACGCCGTCGGGCAGGCGCTCGAACCAGCCGCGCACCAGCGCCTCGCCGTGGGCGTACATCCGGGCGACGCAGCGGCGGAAGGTGTCCAGGCCGTGCCGCCGCACCAGCGCGCCGAGGGCCTCCGCCCCGGTCCGTGCCCCGGCCACCATCGCGTTGATGTCCCCGATGACCATCTCCGGCATGCGGCTGTTGGCCAGGATCATCCGGTAGACGTCGCTGACCAGCCGCCCGGCGTCGTACAGCTTGACGCCGGGGAAGATCGTGCCCTCCTGGTGGACGTCGACCGTGTCCGTGCAGTACGGATCCTTGCCGCCGATGTCGAGCCAGTGGGCCTTGATGGCGGAGTACGCGACCAGCGTGTCCTCGTGGAAGATCGGCACCACCATCGCCGCGTCCTGCGGGTGGGAGCCGGTGCCGTACGGGTCGTTGTAGAGGATCACGTCGCCGGGGCTGAGCGCGGCGGGACCGCCGACGCCCTCGACGGCCTCCCTGACGCAGAAGCCGAGGGTGCCCATGAACGCCGGCAGCGTCGGGGCCTGCGCCAGCATGCACGCGTCGGCGTCGTAGAAGGCGACGGCGAAGTCCAGCGCCTCGTAGATGATCGGCGAGAACGCGGTGCGGATCAGCGACTGCTTCATCTGGTCGGCGGCCGCGTTGAGGCCCTGCCGGATGATCTCGGTGGTGATCGGGTCGGCTCCGTCGCCCAGCCCCGGGTGCACCTCCGCGTATCGGGTGCGGACGATGGTCATGGGCGGTCCTTCCGTGTGATCATGAGGCAGCCGCTCTCGTGCGCCTCCACCGCGAAGCCGGCGTCCACGTAGGTGGTCGCGGTCGGCTCCACCACCAGCAGCGGGCCCTCGGCCACGCCCTCCAGGTCCTCCCGCCGTACGATCGGGGCCTCGGTCCAGGCACCCCGGCGGAACGACCACAGCCGCGTCGTCCCCCGCCCGCCCTCGCCCGACGGCGGGGCCGGCACCATCGGGCGGTCCGCGTCGAGGACCACCCTGCCGGTCGCCCGTACGGTGACGATCTCCAGCGGGTCGGGCAGCGTGTGGCCGAAGGCCCGGTGGTATGCCTCGGAGAAGCGGGCGGACACGGCCTCAAGGTCGTCCTCGCCGAGCCGCACCGGGATCGTCAGCGTGTGCTCCTGGCCCCGGTGGCGCAGGTCGAGGTCCACCTCGCGTACGGCTCCGGGCTGCGCGAGCCGTTCGAACAGCGTCTCCGCCACCCGTTCGACCAGCGGCAGCGCCTCGTCGTCCAGGGGACGCACCATCGTGCGGGCGGCCGACCGCACGATGTCGGCCTGCACCAGGCCGACGGCGGAGAAGTTGCCCGCGTTGGGCGGCACGACCACGGTGTCCACGTCGAGCTCGTCGGCGAGCAGGCAGCCGAACACCGGCCCGGCGCCGCCGAAGGCGACGACGGCCGCGCCGCGCGGGTCCACGCCCCGCTCCACCGTCACGCCGCGCACGGCCTGCGCCATGTGCGCGGCGGCGATCCTGACCACGCCCACCGCGACCGCGTCCACGCCGTCGATGCCGGTAGGGCCCGCCAGCGGCGCCAGCGCACCGGCCGCCGCGTCCTCGGACAGTTCGATGCCGCCCGAGATGTGCCCACGGGGGATCATGCCGAGGTGCAGGGCGGCGTCGGTCACCGTGGGCTCGGTCCCGCCGCGCTGGTAGCAGGCGGGCCCGGGGTCGGCGCCCGCGCTGCGCGGGCCGACCCGCAGCAGGCCGCCCGCGTCCGCGTACGCCACCGAGCCGCCGCCGGCGCCCACCGACCGCACGTCCACCCAGGGGCTCTGCAGCGGCAGGCCGACGACCTCGCCCTGGTAGAGCAGCGGGAGCCGTCCGTCCTCGATGAGCGCGGTGTCGAAGCTGGTGCCGCCCACGTCGGCGGCGACGGCCGTGCCGAAACCGAGCGAGGCGGCCAGGCGGGCGGTGGCGGCGGCCCCGGCCACCGGGCCGGACAGGATCGTCTCGAACGGCCGGGCCGCGGCCTCGGCCAGCGCCAGCGCGCCGCCGCCGGACCGGGTCACGAGCAGCTCGCCCGCGAAACCCCTCGCCCGCAGCTCGCGGTCGAGGTTGTGCAGGTAGGGCCCCATGCGGTGGCGGACGAAGGCGTCCACGACCGTGGTGCACGTGCGCTCGTACTCCCGGTATTCCCCCGAGACCTCGTGCGACAGCGAGACCGGCCCGGCGAACCCGGCCTGCCTGAGCAGCTCGGCCGCCCGCGCCTCGTGCGCGGGGTTTGCGTAGGAGTTCACCAGCACGATCGCGACGGCGTCCACGCCCTCTGCGGCGAACACCTCGGCGGCCCGCCGCACGTCCTCCGGCTCCAGGTCGCGTACGACCGAGCCGTCGGCGGCCACCCGTTCGGTCACCTCCAGGCGCAGCCGCCGGGGCACGAGCGGCGGCGGCGGGGTCCAGAACAGGTCGTAGGGATCGTCGCGGTCGCCCCGGCGGATCTCCAGCACGTCGCGGAACCCGGCCGTGGTGATCAGGCCGACGGTCGCGCCCCGTCTTTCGAGCAGCGCGTTCAGGCCCACGGTGGTGCCGTGCACGAAGTGGCGGCAGCGGGCGAGCAGATCCTGTGGCACGGCCGCGTCGACCGCGGCGAGGACCCCGCGTTCCGGCGCGGACGGCGTGGTGGGCTGTTTGGCGACCCTGATCTCGCCGGTCGCGGCGTCGTGCAGGACGAGGTCGGTGAAGGTGCCGCCGACGTCCACTCCGATGACCGTTGTCATGCCTGGCAACGTAGATCCGACCGCGCACCGCGTCGATGTGCCCTCACGACGACGAGATCGGCGTTGTTGTCCCCGGGAGACAGTCGTGGTCGAGCACCACGTGGCAGGCGAGCTGGAGCGCGAAGCGGGTCTGCGGGTCGGACAGGTCGGCGTCGAGCGCCTCGGCGATGCGCCTGATCCGGTGGGCCACCGCGTTGGGATGCAGGCTGAGCAGCTCGGCCGCCCTGGTGCGGGAGCCCCAGCTGTCCAGGTAGGCCTTCAGCGTGGGCACCGCGTGGGCGCTGAGCGCTCCGAGGCGTTCCAGTGGGGCGAGCATGTCCCTGGCGGCGACCAGCGCGCTCTCGCTGCCACTCAACTCCGCGAGGAGCGCGTGGACCCCGAGGCGATCGAACCGCACGACCTCCCCGGCCGCGGCACGTGCGGCGGCCGCGCGCGCCTGCGACGCCGTACGGCGCAGCCCGTCCGGCCCCGCCTGGCACGTGCCGACCCCTGCTCCCACGACCCCTGCTCGCACGGCCGGCGGCCACGGTGTCGGAGGCGGGTACGGCAGGCCGGCGCCGAGAGTCATCCGCTCGTCGGCGGTGAGGAGCACGAGCACGCCGTCCTGCCACCGGGTGACCAGCGGCGGCGCCGACAGCTCGGCCGCCCCGCCGCCCGTGTCGCCGAGGCCCGTGTCGCTGATGCCCGCATCGCTGAGACCCAGTGCGCCGGGCAGCGCCGCGGCGGTCCCGCGCGCCTCGCGGAGCACCGGATCCGCCGCCCCGGGGGTCGCGCCGCCGGGGTCCCGCAGGAAGACCGCGACGTGCCAGCCGTCCACGGGCACGCCCTCGTGCCGGGCGCGGCGGGCGGCGATCCGGGTGTCCTTGGCGCCGAGCAGGGCCAGCAGCGCGCGCTCGCGGGCCGCCTCCGCCTCCCGCGCGGCCGCCCGCACCCGGCCGAGCGTGGTCGCGACGACCTGGGCGACGATGGCCGCCGCCGGGTCCTCGCCCTCCCAGCACACGTAGCCGTCCGGCCGGCCGCCGACCCGGATCACGGTCGCGTTGGCCGCCGGGTCGGCCAGGTCGGCGACCACGTACGCGACCCCGACGGAGGCGGACGCCGCGCGCAGGATGTCGTCCTCGCCCGCGCCCTCCATCGCGCCGAGGCCGTCGATCGCCTCGCGCGTACGGCGCAGCAGCAGCCCGGGGTCGGCGCGTACGGCCGCGCTGAGGCCGAGCACGGTGTCCGACAGCGAGTGGTCGGAGGCGCCGGCGAGCAGCGCGACCCCCTCCCGCCTGGCCAGCTCCACCATCTCCGGCGAGGTGCCCGAGGGGCCGGGCAGCACGATCCCGGCCAGGCCGCCGCGCCCGGCCAGACGCAGCGCGTCGAGCACGTCGCACGACCGCATGGCGTGGCGGGACAGGATCGCCAGCGCGCCGGGGGCCGCCGAGGCCAGTTCGCGCATCTCGTCGACGAGGACGACGCTGCCGACCTCCCGGGCGTCCCAGGGCCCGGCGACGAGCGTCAGCCTGCGGCCCGCGGGCGTCCTGAGCAGGTCACTGACGCGGCGCATCGGGGGTCTCACCTCCGTGGGGGACGCGCGGAGCCGAGGAGCCCGGGGTGTGCAGCACCTCCTCCGCACGATGACATGCCACCTTACGCCCCTCGACCTCACGCGGCTCCGGCGTCTCGTCCTGGCAGCGGTCCACCGCGAGGGGGCAGCGCAACCGGAACGGGCACCCCGTCGCCGCCGCGGCCGCCTCGGTCCGTCCGGCCGCGCGCGGCGGCTCGCCGCCCAGGCGCGGCACCGCGTCGCGCAGCGCCCGGGTGTACGGGTGGGCCGGGCGGGTGAGCAGTTCCCCGGTCGGGCCCGACTCGACGACCCGCCCGGCGAACAGCACCGACGACGTACGGCACAGCCGCTCCACGACGCCGAGGTTGTGCGTGATGAGCAGGTAGCCGAGCCCGTGTTCGGCGGCCAGCCTCTCCAGCAGGTCGAGGATTTTGGCCTGCACCGTGACGTCGAGCGCGCTCGTGGGCTCGTCGAGCACCAGCAGGCGCGGCTCCACGGCCAGTGCGCGGGCGATCGCCACCCGCTGCCGCTGGCCGCCGGACATCTCGTGCGGCCTGCGGGCGGCGAGTGCGGGGTCGAGCCCCACGTCGGCGAGGAGCGCGGCGACCCGGTCCCGCCGCTCGGTCCTGGACATGCGGTGGTGAGTGGTCAAGGCCTCGGTGATCGACGCCCCGGCCGTCATGCGGGGGTCGAGCGCCTCGCTGCCGTCCTGGAAGACCGGCTGCACGGCCCGGCGGAACTCGGCCCGGCCCGCCCTGCCGAGCCCGGCCAGGTCGCCGGTGCCGTACCGGACGACGCCGGATCGCGGGCGCATGAGGCCGAGCAGGGCGCGGGCGAGCGTGGTCTTGCCCGAGCCGCTCTCTCCGATCAGGCCCACCCCGCCCTCGTCCACAGTGAGGCTCACGTCGTGGACCACCGCCGTCGTGCCGTAGGCGAGGGTGACCCCTTCGGCGGCGAGCAGAGTCATGACCCCTCCGCGAGTTCTGGCAGTGCGGGACCAGCGTCAGGTAGTGCGGGCACCGCGGCGATCAGCTCACGGGTGTAGGGGTCGCTCGGCCGGGCGAACACCTCGGCGGCGGGCCCGCTCTCCACCACCGCGCCGTCGCGCATGACCACGACCCGGTCGGCGATCGTGGAGACCAGGGCGAGGTCGTGGGAGACCAGCAGCACGGCGAGACCGCGCTCGTCGCGCAGCCGGCGCAGCACCGCGACCACCTCGGCCTGCACGGTCACGTCGAGCGCGCTGGTCGGTTCGTCGGCCAGCACGACCTGTGCGCCGAGCGCCAGGGCGAGCGCGATGGCGAACCGCTGGGCCTGGCCGCCGGACACCTGGTGGGGGTAGCGGCGCAGGATCTCCGGGTCGAGCAGCACCGCGCGGACGCCCTCCTCGGCCCGCTCCCGCGCGTCCGCGCCCTTGACGCCGTGGCGGGCGAGCGCGCGGCGCATGAGCGTGCCCAGGCGCATGGTGGGGTTGAGCGCGGCCTGCGGGCTCTGCATCACCAGGGCGGCCCGCGAGCCGCGGATCTCCCGCAGCCGCGCCGGGCTCGCCGTGAGCACGTCCACGTCGCCGACGGTGATCCGGCCGGAGACGTCCGCGCCGTGGACGAGGCCGAGCGTGCTGAGCAGGGTGGTCGTCTTACCCGACCCGCTCTCGCCGACGATCGCCACGCACTCCCCGGCGGCCACGTCGAGTTCGGGGACCGACGCGATCACCCGGTCGCCGATCCTCACGACGAGGTCCTTCACGCTGATCAAGCTCATCGTGACAACCTCGCCCTCAGCCCCTCGCCCAGCACGTTGAACGAGAACGCGGTGATCAGGATGGCGAGGCCGGGGAAGGTCACCACCCACCAGTCGGTGGTGAACAGCGACTGGCCCTGCTGGACCATCAGCCCCCACTCCGAGGTCGGCTCGTGGGCGCCCAGCCCGAGGTACGACAGCGCGGCGGCGGTGAGGATGACCCCGCCGCCGTCCAGCGACAACTGCACCAGCACCGGCGTGAGCGAGTTCGGCAGCACGTGCCGCAGCACGATGAGCGGGGCGGGCACGCCCAGGCAGCGCGCGGAGTCGACGAAGCCCCGGGTGGCCACGGACGCGGCGACCGACGCCGTGAGCCGGGCGTACCACGGCCACCAGGTGACCGCGATCGCCACGATCACGGTGGTCACGCTCGGCTGGAGCACCACGGCGAGCGCCAGCGACAGCAGCAGCGCGGGGAAGGCGAGGAAGATGTCGGTCACCCGCATGATCACGTCGCGGGCCCAGCCGCCGGCGTACCCGGCGACCACGCCCAGGATGACGCCGGCCACGCCGCTGACGGCCAGCACCGCGACGGCGATCAGCAGCGAGGTGCGGGCGCCGAACAGGACCCGGCTGAGCACGTCGCGGCCGACCTGGTCGGTGCCGAACCAGTGGGCGCCGCTCGGCGGCAGCAGCGCCTCCAGGGGATGCGTGGCCGAGCCGCCGTCGTCCGGGTAGGGGGCGATCCACGGCGCGAGCAGCGCCGCAAGCACGACGATGCCCAGCAGCACGGCCCCCGCCACCGCGAGGCGGTCCACTCCGGCCAGGCGCCGCAGCGGTGTACGGCGGAACGCAGGCAGGGCGGGGGCCGTCACCGGGCCCTCACCCTCGGGTCGACCACGCCCTGGAGGAGGTCCACGGCGAGGTTGGCGACGACGTACAGCACGGCGACCAGCAGCGTGACCCCGGCGATGGCGGGGGTGTCGAGCGAGCGGATCGAGTCGGCGGCGTACCGTCCGAGCCCCGGCCAGTTGAACACGGCCTCCACGAGGAAGCCGTTCACGATCGAGTACGCGAAGACGAGCGCGATCAGCGACAGCACCGGGTTCAGCGCGGGCCGCAGGGCGAACCGGGTGAGCACCGCTGTCTCCCCGAAGCCGAGCGCGCGCTCCAGCCGGGCGTGGTCGCGTGACGACTCCTCGATGAGGGCGGCCCTCGTCATCTGGGCCACCACCCCGGCCGGGTACGCCGCGATCACCAGGGCGGGCAGCACCAGGTGCGACAGCGTGCTCGTGAGGATCGGCCAGTTGCCGGTGATCAGCGCGTCCACGGCCGTGATGTTGGTGTAGAGGTGCAGGGGGCTGGTCCGGTCGAGCGAGGCGTCGTACTCTCCCGCGACGGGGAACCAGCCGAGCCCGCTGGCGAAGACCGTCTGCAGGGCCAGCGCCAGCCAGAACACCGGCACCGACACGGCCAGCATCGACGACAGTCGCACCGACAGGTCGGGCAGGCGGCCCTTGTAGCGGGCGGCGGCGATCCCCAGCGGGATGCCCGCGACCAGCGCGATGATCAGCGCCGCGCCCACGAGTTCCAGGGAGGCGGGAAACGCCTGGAAGAGGTCGTCGCGCACGGGCTGCCGGGTGTGCAGGCTGGTCCCCCAGTCGCCGCCCAGCAGGTCGCGCACGTAGTTCCACAACTGCACCGGCAGCGGGTCGTCCAGGCCGAACCGCCGCCGGGCATCGGCGAGCTCGGCCGCCGTCGCCTTCGGCCCGGCGTACGCCACGGCCGGGTCGCCGGGCACCAGGCGCATGACGGCGAACGTGAGGACGATCACGCCGGCCACGACCAGGACGGCCTGGCCGAGCCGGCGGATCAGGTACCTCGGCATGATCAGGCGCCGGGCTTCAGGTCGTAGACGAACACCACGTTGGGGTAGGCCGGGTTGTCCGTGTACCCCTGGACCGACTTGGCGTAGGCCCGCTGGTAGTTCTGCACGTACGGCACGGCCACCGCCGCCTGCTCATTGATGATCTTGTTCTGGAGGTCGGCGTACGCCTTCTCCGCCGCGGCCTTGTCGGTCGCGGTGAGCGCGGGCAGCTCGTCGATCTCCTTGTCGATCGCCGCGTCCTTCAGGTAGGAGAGGTTGAACTGCACGTTCTTCTCACCGTGGAAGACGTTGACGAACCACGAGTAGGCGTCGGCGTAGTCGGGGAACCAGTACATGATGAAGATGTCCTGGCGCTTCGACGGGTCCTTCGCCTTGCCCTGGTCCCACTGCGTGGTCCACTGCAGCGGCTTGGCCGACAGCTTCACGTTGAGCTTGTCGAGCGCCGAGGAGAGCAGCGTGACCAGCAGTTCCTGGTCGGCGTCGCCCTGGGCGTAGGTCAGCGTCAGGTCGAGCTGCTTGCCGCCGGGGCCGTACCCGGCCTCCTTGAGCAGCGCCTCGGCGCCGACGAGGTCCTGCTTGGGCGTCATGCCGGGGATGTTGCCGAGCAGGCCCTCGGGGACCAGGCCGCTGGCGGCCACGCCCGAGCCCTTCATCGCCGCCACGAGGCCGTCGTAGTCGATCGCCTTCTGCAGGGCCTGGCGCAGCTTCACGTCCTTGAGCGGGCCGCCGGCGGTGTTGAACAGCACGAGCAGGTTCTGGAACGACGGCGTCTGCGAGGTCTGCACCGTGTCCGTGCCCCCCGCCTGGGCGAACAGCTGCGAGTTGAGCCGCTGGATGAACGACACCTCGCCGCGTTGCAGCAGCTGCCAGGCGGTGGTCAGCTCGGGCGTGACCCGGAAGGCGATCTTCTTGTAGTGCTGGCCGTCCCAGCCACCCCAGTAGCCGTCGAACGCCTTGAGCGTGAGCTCGGTCTCCTTGCCCTTCTGCCAGCTCTCGATCGTGTACGGCCCCGAGCCCGCGTCATGGCCCTCGCCGAACCACTTCTTCAGGTCACCGGAGGCGGCCGTGGTGTCGTAGATGTACGACGCGTAGCCGGCCGAGGCGACCAGGTCCAGCGGGGCGGGGTACTTGAGCGTGAACTCCAGCGTCGTGGCGTCCTTGGCCTCGATCTTGTCGACCGCGCCCCAGATGTAGGCCGCCCCCTGCCCCTCCTTGATCGTGCGCTCGATCGCGGCCTTCGCCGCCGCGGCGTCCACCGGCTTGCCCGTGTGGAACGTCGCGCCCTGGCGCAGGGTGAACGTCCACTTCTTGCCGTCCGAGGAGGAGGTCCACGAGGACGCCAGGCGGGGCTCGGCCTTCTTCGTCTGCGGGTTGTAGCGGGTCAGCGACTCGTAGATGTTCTCCATCGCGATGATCTCGTTGGAGTACGAGCTCGCCGGGTCCCAGTCGGTGACGACGTCCAGGTTGGGGACGTACACGAACGTGCTGTCGGCCGTGCCCGCCGAGGAGCCGGGCTGCGGGGTGGAGTCGGCGGCGCCGCGGACCTGCCCGCCCGAGCAGGCCGCGGCGGTGGCGGTCACGGCGGCCACGGCTCCCGCGGCGAGAAGACGCTTGTGCCAGCGCATGTGAGGGAGTTCCTTTCCTATCCGGCCTGCCGGGCGAGGGGGCCGGCGGCCTTGACGTGCAGGCGCACCGCGGGCTCAGGAAGGTAGCTGAGAGGGATCTCGCTGAGCTCGACGATCTGAACGGTTGCGGGGTCGGCCCCGGCGGCGACGGCCCGCGCGGCCGCCTCCTCCTTGGCGTTGTCGATCAATCTAGCCCTGGAGCTCCCGCCTCCAGAAGCGGGCACGATCGTTTCGAGCCTGCCGCTGGCGAGGGCGATGGCCGCGCCCACGGCGTTGGCCACCTCCGCGTGCGCGGGGCGGATCACCTCACGGGCCCCCGGCACCTGATCGGCCAGCAGGAACGCGCCGCCGCCGACCGCCACGAGCGGCCGGTCGGCCCGGCCGAGCGCGACGCGGTCCACCGCGTCCGCGACGGCCTCGTCGGCCGCCCGTACGGCCCCGGCCAGCCTCTCGCGCCACTCCTCGGGGACGGGACGGGTGCCGACCGTGCCCCGCCCGGCCGCCACCGCGGCGTCGGTCATGGTGGGGGTGGAGCCGCCGAAGACCAGCGCCTCCGTGCCGATCCGGTAGCCCACCGAGCGCGGCTCCGCCCCGACAATCGTGCCGCCGCCGAGCGCGATGGACAGGATGTCGGGCATCCGGAAGTTGGTCGCGACCCCGCCGATCTCGACCGCCGCGGCCGACTCCCGGGGGAAGCCGCCTACGAGCACGCCGAGGTCGGTCGAGGTGCCGCCGACGTCGGCCACGATCGCGTCCGTCACGCCCGACAGGTACGCCGCGCCGCGCAACGAGTTGGCCGGCCCCGAGCCGATGGTCAGCACCGGGTAGCGGGCCGCGTAGTCGACGGCCATCAAGGTGCCGTCGTTCTGCGCGAAGTACGTCTCGACTTCCAGGCCCCTCGCCTCAAGGGCCCCGCGCAGCGCGGCGGTGACGTCGCGGGCCACGCCGTACAGGGCGGCGTTGAGCACGGTCGCGTTCTCGCGCTCCAGCAGGCCGAGCGAGCCGATCTCGTGGCTGAGGCTCACCGGCACGTCGCCGATCTCGGCGCGGATGATCTCGGCGACCCGGTTCTCCTGGTCGGCGCTCGCCGGGCTGAACACGCCGGTGACGGCGACCGCGTCGGCGGGCGTGGTCGCCACGAACTTCCTGACCGCGTCCACGTCGAGAGGCGCGATCTCGCGCCCGTCCACGAAGTGCCCGCCCCGCACGATCGCGGTTCCCGCCGCGACGGTGTCGCGCAGGTCGTCCGGCCACTCGCTGAGCGGCGGCACGGACGTGGTCGCCGGGGCGCCGAGACGCAGCACGGCCACCCGGCCGAGCGCGCGCCGCTCCAGGATGGCGTTGGTCGCGTGGGTGGTGCCGAGCATCACCCGCTTCACGCGCTTGTCCAGGCCCGGCTCGGGCAGCTCGGCGAGGACCGCGTCGAGCGCCGCGCGCAGGCCCTCGGTCACGTCGGCGCTGGTGGGCCGCTTGGCGGTGGCGAGGACCCGGTCGTCGTCGTCCAGCACCACCGCGTCGGTGTTGGTGCCGCCCACGTCGATGCCGACCCGCAGCGTACTCATGCGATCTTCTCCACCGGCAGGTAGTCCATGTCGTAGCCGAACGCCCGCGGGCCCGCCGTCTCCAGGCCCTTCCGCGTACGCCACAGGGGGTCGCAGGGCCAGGCCAGCACGGTCACCCGCTGGCCGTATCGCAGCCCCTCGGTCTGGATCGCCGTCGCCGTCTGGCTGTCGACCACCGTGATCAGGTCGGGCACCATGGCCCTGACCCGGCCGTCCTCCACGGCGACGAGGTTCTCGTTCTGAATCTCCAGGGTCAGCGTCCTGCCCCGGTCGTCGCCGGTGCCCTCGATCGTCGCCGTGCCCCGGGCGAACCCGCCGCTGGTCCTGCGCTCCAGGTCGGCCAGCTTGCCGGTGATCAGCCGTACCGCGCCGAGCTCGGCGGTCAGGGCGGCCAGCGGGTCGGCGGCGCCCTCGGTCGCCCGGCCGACCGCGATCGCCCGGCTCACCGTGCCCTCGATCACCGCGCCCGCGCACTCGCGCGCGGTCAGCACGTAGTCGGCCATCAGGGCGCTCGACCCCGCGGCCACGCAGACGGCCCGCGCGATCTGCTCCGACCACAGGCCATCGACCGGCCGGATCGTCACGACGTTGCCGACGACGTCGGACATGACCACGAGGTTGGCCGGGATCCCGGCCACGTACATCGAGACCATCTGGACCTCGGGGAAGGCCCGGCCCATCGCGTCGGCGTCGAGCAGCGGCAACCCGAGCCTGGCCGCCCAGGCCACCGGTGCGACGCCGTTGCCGCCGCCGATCTCCGAGGACATGACCGCGGCGGGCGGCCGGCCGAAGATCCGCTCGATCTCCTCGGCGATCCTGACCGGCTCGTCCGTGCCGTGGACCATCTCGTTGCTGACGGTAGGGGCGCCGATCCCCGACAGCGGCAGCACGAGGGCGTCCTCGGGCAACTCGTCCAGGGTGACCAGCGGCACCTCGCCGCGCTCGCGTATCGCGCGCCGGGCGGCGATGGCGCCGGGACGGACGTCCCCGCCGCCGCCGGTGCCGAGCACGGCGCAGCCGCGGGCCAGCGCGGCGACGTCCTCCAGAGTGATGCGGGCCTGCATGCGGGGAGCCTTCACCACGGGACGGTTCCGCCTCAATGTCGCTATGCGACATCTATCGGGCGATTGTTGTCGCCCCGCGACAAGGCCCGCAAAACGGCGCCCAGCTGAACGGGCCCAGCTGAAGGGCTCAGCGCAGCGGGTCGAACTCGCGCAGGGCGGCGGGCTGCTTGCCGGTGGTGATCTGCTCGGCGAGAAGCCGTCCGGTGGCCGGGCCATGGGCCAGGCCCCACATGCCGTGCCCGCCGGCGACGTAGATCCCCGGGGCGTCGGTCGCGCCGATCAGGGGCCGCCCGTCCGGCGTGACCGGCCGGGGGCCGACCCAGACGTCCGTGCGTTCCTCCCAGCGCACGCCCCGCAGCAGGGGGCGGGCCGAGGCGATGATCGCCCGCAGCCGGGCCTCGACGGCCGGGGCGTCGGGGTCGCGGAACTCCATCGTGCCCGCGACGCGCAGCCCGCCCTGGTAGGGCGTGCACGCCACCCGCACATCGGGCAGGTAGATCGGGCCGGGGACGGGGTGATCGACCGGCACGGTGAACGAGTAGCCGCGCCCGGCCTGCACGGGGACGCGTACGCCCCAGCGGCCGGCCAGCCGGGACAGCCAGGCGCCGGTGGCCAGCACCGCGGCGTCGGCGGACAGGACGGCGCCGTCCCTGGTCACCACGACGACCTTCTTGGCGTCGGTGCGCACGTCGGCGACCTCGTGCTTCTCGACCGTGGCGCCCCGGGCGACGACGGCCTCGCCCAGGGCGTGGACGAAGCGGCCGGGGTCGATGTAGCGCTGCCCGTCGATCCGCACGCCCGCGGTCAGAGCCTCCGAGGCGAGCGGCACGGCCTCGGCCAGCCGCCGCGCGTCCA
Source organism: Microbispora sitophila (assembly GCF_014892245.1). Lineage (NCBI taxonomy): Bacteria > Bacillati > Actinomycetota > Actinomycetes > Streptosporangiales > Streptosporangiaceae > Microbispora > Microbispora sitophila. Next base: position 19,232 of record NZ_JADBGC010000010.1, read on the forward strand.
GCGCGGTGTGGTCGACCGGCTGCCCGGCCTCGGCCATCCGGCGCAGTTCGTGGAGGAGCCCTTCGGCCTGGCGCGGCGTCCGGAACCCCGCGGTGATCGGCGCGTCCTCGACGGGGGCGGCCACGCCGTTGCCGGCGAGCACCTCGTACGCCTCGATGCACTCGTCGTTGAGCGGCAGGTTGGCCCGCACGGCCCGGGTCCACGACGACCACCGGCAGTTGGCGGCGAAGCGGGTCAGGAACGCCCACAGTCGCGGATCGACGGTCGCCGGGATGTGCAGCGGCGCGGCGGGATTCACCAGCGAGCGCAGGCCGTAACGCAGCACGGAGGGCTCGTTCAGCGGGATGGCCAGGCCGGGCGCGATCCAGCCCGCGTTGCCCCAGGACGCGCCGGCCGCCACGCCCCGGCGGTCGACCACGGTGACCTCCACACCGCGTTCCTGCAGGAACCACGCGGTGGACAGGCCCACAATCCCCGCGCCCACCACGATGACCGACCGCGGCCAGTCGTCAACGCGCTCGGACATGCCCCACCTCCACACCAGGCGACTGCTTACCCGGTCAGCATCACCCGCTCGGCGCCCCGCACCGTTGTAGCGGTCACACAATCGCGGAGTCCGTGTTGTGGGTTTCGGACAACCGCCTATTCGTCCTCTGCTGCCAGAGTGATGACCATGGCGAGGCGCTTGCGCGGGTCGTCCAGGTTCAGTGAGGTCACCTCGCTCATCCTGCGCAGGCGGTTGCGGACGGTATTGGCGTGCACGCCGAGCCGTTCGGCGGCGACCGCGAGATCGCCCTGGGCCTCCAGCCACGCCCGTAACGTCGCCACGTAGTGGGTGTCGTGGAGCGCGTCGTGCCGGCGGAGCGCGCTCACCGGTCCGCGTGCGGGAACGCGGCCCGCGCGCGCCGCGGCGCGCAACCGGTGCAGCAGGATGTCGTCCCAGGACTCGTCGTACGCGGGCGGCCCGTCGGCGGGCGCGGCGTGGGAGGTGTCGCTCTCGTGCAGCGCCAGGCACTCCTCCGCCTCCCGGCGGCTCGCCGGCAGCTCCGCCGCCTGGGCCGCCGCGCCGATCCCGGCCGTGACGCGCACCCGCGGCGGCAGCCCCGCCCCCAGCGCGGCCACCCATTCCCGCGCCGCCGCCGCCCCCGCGTCCGGCAGGATCGTGTAGAGCGTGTCGCCGAGCAGCGTGCTCCTCCCGGGCCTGGACCAGCCGAAACCGGTGGTGGCCCGCTCGAAGGCCAGCAGGAGCATGGCGTGCGGCTCCTCGGAGGTGTGCGTGCGCACCGCGACGACCCGCATCTCCCGCGCGGCCAGTCCCAGACGGCTGACCACGGTCGCGGCGTCGGCGGTGCCCTCCAGCAGCCGGACGACCAGGTCGGACTCCACCTGCCGTTCCAGGTCGGCGCTCGCCCGGGAGCGCAGCAGGTGCAACGCCACGGTGCGCGCGCCGTTCGCCAGCGCGGTGTGCCGCGTCCCGGTCAGGGGGCTGCCGCACGTCACCCATACCGACCCGAGCAGTTCCCGCCCGGCACGCACCGCCACTACCATCCGGCCGGTCATGCCGTGCGACGGGTCCGGCTCGACGAAGATCGGTTCGTCCGTCGCGGCCAGGCGGGCGAGCACCCCCCGCGCCCGGAACATCTCCCGCAGCCGCTCCGGCACCTGCCGCACCAGGATCGTCTCCAGCCGGGCCGGGTCGCCCGCCTGCTGCGAACGGGAGTACGCGAGCACCCGCGAGAGCGGGTCCTCGATGGTCACGGCGCCGCCGACGGCGTCCGCCAGGCTGTCGGCCAGCGCGAACAGGTCCGTGGGCCCCCGCCCCGACTCGGTCTCCCGCCCTTCCAGCACCAGTCCGTAGACCACGCCGACGAGCTGGCTCCACGAGACCGCGGGGTCGACGAGCATCACCGCCACGTCGTTGCTCTCGCCGGCCACGGTCGCCTCGCGCGCCGTCTCGGCGCCCGCCCGCACCAGGACCACCGTGGCCTGGGCCGCGACCGCCCACCGCACCGCCTCGGTCACCGACCCGGCTCCCACGGCCACGAGCACGTCACCGGTGACCCGGCCGTCGGTGGCGTCCGGCATCGCCACGCTGCGCAGCCGCGCCGAGCGTCTCTCGGGCCGCCCGCACAGCCGCACGCCGTACGCGCCCAGCACGTTGACCAGGCGATCCAACGTGATCATGCGTTACTCCCGTCCGAGGCCGACGGCTGTGCCGGACCGGACTGCACTGGACTCAACTGGACTGGATTGGGCCCGTGGAAGACCGAAGGCCCGGTCTCCGTTTCCGGAGGCCGGGCCTTCGACTCTTGGTAGCGGGGACAGGATTTGAACCTGCGACCTCTGGGTTATGAGCCCAGCGAGCTACCGAACTGCTCCACCCCGCGTCGTTGTGTTTGAAGCTTACCCGGCGCCGGGGACGAGTGCCAAATCGTTTCCCAGGGTCCCGCCAGGCAACCGAAGCGACCAGCAAGTTCTGACGTGGCGACGAGGAGCGGGCACCCGTTGCCACACTCGTCGGCTTCCGCCGCCGGCCCGGCCGAGCCGGCCGCCCTGGAGGCGCCCGTGGCGGGCGAGTCCGCAGGGTGACCACCGCCTGGGTTCGATCGCGGAGGCCGAGCTTGTTCAGGACGCGGCTGACGTGGGTCTTCACGGTCTCCTCGGTGACAGTGAGGCGGGCCGCGATCTCGGGGTTGGACAGGCCCTCTGCGACCAGGCGCAGGACCTCGGTCTCACGGGGCGTCAGGTCGGCGAGCACGGCGGTCTCCCTCTGAGGGCGCTGCTGGGCGAACTCGCTGATCAACCGGCGCGGGTGACCGTCGGTGCCAGCAGGGCCTCCCCTGCGGCGATCACACGTACGGCGTCGAACAGGCGCTCGGCCGTGACGTCCTTCAGTAGGAACCCGCTGGCCCCGGCGCGCAGGGCGTCGTAGACGTACTCGTCGAGGTCGAAGGTCGTGAGGATCAGAACCCGGGGGCCGCCCTCCAGCCGCCGGATGGCCTCGATGCCGTCCATGACCGGCATGGGCGGATGTCCATCAGCACGACGTCCGGCTTGAGCTCGGCGCACATCCGGACCGCCTCGGCTCCGTCCTGGGCCGCCCCCGCGACCTCGAAGTCGGGTTGGGTACCGAGTAGCTCGGCGAAGCCCGTACGGACGACGAGGTGGTCGTCGGCCACGACGATGCGGATCATTCGGACATCTTTCCAGGAAGCCGGGCCTGGATGCGGAAGCCCCCGCCGGGCGTACGGCACGCGGTGAGCCCGCCGCCGACAGCCAGGGCGCGCTCGCGCATACCGGTCAGGCCGTGGCCCTCCGCGCCGGATGGGCCGGGCCCGTTGTCGCTGATCATCAGCTCGAGCGCCTCGGGGGTATAGCGCAGCTCGACGTCCACGGCCGCGCCCGGCGCGCTCTTGCCTCAGTCTTGTGGAGCGTGGCGGCGAGGCGCCTGTCGACGGGTGAACGTCGCCGCCGCCCACAGGGCCAGCGCGGCATAGGCGCACAGCACCCCGAAGCCGGCCCAAGGCGACAGCGGGAAGTAGCCCGTGATCGGGAGGTAGAAACCCTGCACGTGCGGGTACTCTCGCATGCTCTGCTGAACCGCGAAACCCGCTGCGGGCGTGAACACCAGCAACCACTCCGCCACCCCCGTCAACGCACCGTCTCGATCGGGATGATGCTTACCCGCCGGTGCGTCGCGATCGTGAAGGCCGCCCGGGACGCGGCCTTCCAGGCGGCCGTGCGCGGTTTGCCTGCAAACGACCAGAGGCCCGGTCTCCGTTTCCGGAGACCGGGCCTCTGACTCTTGGTAGCGGGGACAGGATTTGAACCTGCGACCTCTGGGTTATGAGCCCAGCGAGCTACCGAGCTGCTCCACCCCGCGTCGGCTCTTCGAGGTTATCCCGGCATCGGCCTGGAGGCAAACCGGAGCCCCGCGCCCGTGGGGACGCGGGGCTCCGGAAGGGCTCAGCCGCTCGGTGTGGGGCTGGGAGTCGCGCCCGCCGGTGGACTCCCGCTCGCACTCGGACTTGCGCTCGCACCCGGACTTGCGCCGGCGCTCGGGGCGGGCGACGCCGTCGAGGCGGGCGTCCCGCCCTTGAGCTTGGCCAGGTCGTCCAGCGCCTTCTTCAGCGAGGTCTGGGCGTCGCCGTACGCCTTCCAGTCGGGCGGGTTCGCCGACAGCGCCTTCTGCGAGTCGTCGTACGCCCGCTGAGCCCGGTTGAGCGCCGACGTCAGCGCCGAGGAGTTCTCCGGCGGGGTGACCTGCCCGGGTGGCTGGTTCGGCGTCTGCTCGGGCGGTGTGGCCACGGTGCCGCCGAACACCTGCTCCAGCGCGTTGCTGAGCGTGGGGCCGAAGCCGACCTTCTCGCCGTACAGGACGAGCACCCGGCGGAGGGTCGGATACTTGCCCGAGGTCTCGGCGCGCGGCTGGATGTAGACCGGCTCGACGTACAGCAGGCCGCCGCCGAAGGGCAGCGTGAGCAGGTTGCCGTACAGCACGTCGGTGCCGCCGCCACGCAGCAGGTTGAGCTCGGTCGACACCGTGGTGTTCGACTCGAACAGGTTCTGCGCCTGTGGCGGACCCTGGATCGCGGTCGTGCTCGGCAACTGGAGGATCTCCAGTGGCGGGTTCGGCGTGGCGGCCGTCGCGTCGACCGCCATGAACGCCGCCATGTTCTGCCGCTGGTTGGGCACGAACGTGGACGTCAGCGAGAAGCGCTCGGTCTCGCTGCCCGGCATCTTCATCGTCACGTAGTACGGCGGCTGCTTGCTCTTGCCGGTCGCCGGGTCCTCGGGGACCTTCCAGAAGTCCTGGCCGCTGAAGAACGCGTTGGCGTCGGTGACGTGGTAGGAGGTGAGGATCTCCCGCTGCGCCTTGAACAGGTCGGCCGGGTAGCGCAGGTGGGCGCGCAGCCCCTGGCTGATCTGCGAGGCCGGCTTGACGACCCCGCCGAAGGCCTTCTCCCAGGTCTTGAGCACCGGGTCGGACTCGTCCCAGGCGTACAGGGTCACCGTGCCGTCGTAGGCGTCCACGGTCGCCTTGACCGAGTTGCGGATGTAGTTGATCTCATCCCTGGGCACCTGCGGCACGCCGAGGCGGCTCGACTGCACGTCGGTGGTCAGCGACTCCAGGCTCTTGCGCTCGGAGTAGGGGTAGGAGTCGGAGGTCGTGTACGCGTCCACGATCCAGACGATCCGCCCGTCCACCACGGCCGGGTACGGGTCGCGGTCCAGCGTGAGGAACGGCGCGACCTGCTGGATGCGCTCCACCGGCTCGCGGTTGTACAGGATGCGGGACTCGGAGTTGATGTTCGAGTTCAGCAGCAGGTTGGTCTCGCCGTACTTCACCGCGTAGAGCAGCCGGCGGAAGAAGTTCCCGATCGAGACGCCGCCCTTGCCCTCGTAGGTGTTGTTCACCTGGCCGGTGTTGTTCTGCTGGTCGGCGCCCGCCTGTCCCTGCTGGGGGTAGTCCAGCTCGATCGGTTTGGCCGACTGCGGGCCTCCGACGATCGAGTAGTCGGGCGAGTTCTCGCCGAAGTAGACGCGGGGCTCGTAGTCGCCGAGGTCGCCGACCGGCGGGATGTCGCGCTCGCTGAACTCCGGCAGGCCGCTGCTGTCCACCTTGTTGCCGGGCGCGGCGACGAAGCCGAAGCCGTGCGTGTAGACCAGGTGGTCGTTGATCCAGTTGCGCTGCCCGTCCGGCGGGCGGCCGATCTCGCGGACCGCCACCACCGTGTCACGCGGCTTGCCGTCGACGGGGTACCTGTCGATGTCGAGCTGCTCCGGGAACTGGTAGTAGCCGCGGATCTGCTGTTTCTGCTGGAAGGTCGGCGACAGCAGGCTCGGGTCGAGCAGGCGCATGCCGGGGATGGCCGACGCCTCGGTCTGCAGCACGGAGGCGTCGGTGTCGGTCTTGGCGCTGTACTCCGTGACCTTCGCCGTGTCGACTCCGTAGGCTTTTCGAGTCGCGTCGATGTTGCGCTGGATGTACGCCTGCTCCTTGCTCTGCTGGTTCGGCTTGACCTGGAACTGCTCGACCAGCGAGGGATAGACGGTGCCGATCAGGACCGCCGAGAGCACCAGCAGCCCGAACGCGACGCCCGGGAACATCCCGCCCGGCCTGATGACGCCGGCGAAGAAGATCAGCGCACAGATGAGGGAGATGACCGCGAGGATCCCCTTGGCCGGGAGCACCGCGTGCACGTCCGTGTACGACGCGCCGAAGGTTTTGCCACGGTCGGAGAAGACCAGGCTGTACCTGTCGAGCCAGTAGGCCGCGGCCTTGAGCAGGACGAACACGCCGAGCAGCACCGACAGGTGCGCCCGGGCGGCCCGGGTGGCGTGCACCCCGCCCGGCGAGGAGATCCGGAACCCGCCGTACAGGTAGTGCACGATCACGGCCGCGATGATCGACAGGACCACTGCGGTGAACAGGAAGTTCAGCAGCATCCGCAGGAACGGAATCGTGAACACGAAGAACGACAGGTCGAGGCCGAACTGCGCGTCCTTCTCGTTGAAGGGCGTGCGGTTCACGAACTGCAGCCAGGTCCTCCACTGTCCGGCCGTGGACGAGCCCGTGAACAGGGCCAGCACGCCCAGGCCGACCAGGAAGACCAGCCGCCGGTGGGGATCGAGGGCCATCCGGTAGCGGTCGGCGCCCTGCGGCGCCCCGAACATCCCCGGCCCGAACATCGGGCGGGTGCGGTGCGCGAGCACCATGTTGCCGCCCACGATGGCGATCATCAGGGCGGCGCCCACGACGAACAGCACCACCTGGGTGAGCAGCATCGTGGAGAACACCGAGGAGAAGTTCACCGAGTCGTACCAGAGGTAGTCGGTGTAGATCCCCGAGAAGACCAGCAGTAACACGACGATCGCCACGACGGCGATCAGCACGGGTATCAGAAGGCGCGGCCGTCGGGGCAAGCGCACCGCCCGTCCGGCTCCGGGGCTCCGGAAGCTCAACGCTCAACCCCTTGTCTCAGATTGGCAGGGCCATGATTGTCAGAGGGCAACGGTCCGTGCTTGGAAACCTACACTGCGACCGGCGTGGTCGTGGTAACAGATTTGATCGTTCTCGTGACGCCCCCCGCCTCAAGACGGGCAGGTCACGACCCCCGTGCCCACGGCGTACGCTCAGCCGGCCGGACAGGCGGGGACCTCGCCCGAGTGGTCGCGCAGGGCGTCGATCGCCTTGATCGCGCCGTCCAGCGTCTCGACGCGTACCAGGCGCAGCCCGGCGGGCGCGGCCTTGACGGCGTCGGCGCAGTTGCCGGCGGGCGTGAGGAAGACCGTCGCGCCGGCCCGGCGCGCGCCGACCATCTTCTGCTCGATGCCGCCGATCGGGCCGACCTGGCCGGCCGGGTCGATCGTGCCGGTGCCCGCGATCGACATGCCTCCGGTGAGCGCCCCCGGCGTCAGCTTGTCGTAGATGCCCAGTGAGAACATCAGGCCCGCGCTCGGCCCGCCGACCTCGCCGACGCTGATGTCGACCTTGAACGGGAACCGGTAACCCGAACGCATCTGGACGCCGACCTTGGACTTGCCGTCCTTGCCCGCCACGGTGCCGACCTGCACCTGCATCGAGGCGCCGCCGCGCCTGACCGTGAACGTCACCTGCTCCCCCGGCTTGTGGCCCTGCACGGACGACGCCACCGATGTGAGCTCGCCCACCGCCGTGCCGTCCACCGCCGTGATCTCGTCACCCGGCTTCAGCTTCCCGTCGGCCGGCGCCCCCTTGTCGGTCGCCGCGACCGTGACCACCTTCTCGATGGGGACCTTGAGCGCGTTCAGCGCGGCGGCGGTGGCCGACTGCTGCGAGTCGGTCATCTCCTGCGTGTTCTGCTCCGCGACCTGCTTGGCCGAGGTGGACTTCGGGAACAGCGACTCCTCCGGCACCACGGCGACCGTCGGGTCGAGCCAGCCGCGCAGCGCGGTGAGCAGGTCGAGACGGTTGTCGGGCCCGCCCTGGTAGGCGACGGTGACCAGGCTCAGCCTGCCCTGTGTGGGATAGGTCTCGTGGCCCGAGATCGTGATGACCGGTTTGCCCTTGACGTCCCCGATCGTGTTCTCGGTGGGGCCGGGGCTCAGCACGACGTACGGCACCGGCAGCATGGCGCCGATCACGGCCAACGCGAGCGCGAGGAAACCCGCGACCAGCAGGGTCAGAGCGCGTCGGGACATGGACGAACTCTATGCGTTCCGGGCTCCGCGAATTCCAGGGCGCGTTCGCGGGCGGCTATTCACAGGCTCCGACCCACTCGGCGTCCCCGTCGGCGAACACCTGGTGCTTCCAGATGGGCACCTCGTGCTTGAGGTCGTCGATCAGCCTGCGGCAGGCCTCGAACGCCTCGCCACGGTGGGGGCAGGCGGCCGCCACGACGACGGCGATCTCCCCCAGGCGCAGGTCGCCCACCCTGTGAACGGCCGCCAGCGCCGTCACCTGGTGGTCGGCCGCCACCTTCTCCGCGACCCTGCGCAGATGCTCCTCCGCGGACGGGTGCGCCGAATACGACAGGAGCGTCACCGGCCTGCCCCCGTCCTGCTCGCGTACGGTGCCGACGAAGACCGCCGTGCCCCCGGCCGCATGGTCCTCCACCGCGCCCAGCACCTCGTCCACGGACAGCGGGGTGTCGCGAATGCCCAGCAATCGGATGACGTCCACGTTCCCGAGGTTAGTGCCTGAGCCCGCTCAGGTGCGGCGCTTGCGGCGGGCGGCGCGGACGATCGCGGCCGTGCCGATGACCGCGACGGTCGCGCCCGCGGCGGTGATCGTGGCCTCCTTGCCCGACAGGCGGCGGCCGACGACCGCGTGCCTGCCCTCGCACAGTTCGAGCAGTTCCCGCAGGGCCGCCTCGTTGGTCCAGGCCGGCTTCCAGCCCGCCTCCCGCAGCGCCACGCCGTCGACCACCCAGGGATAGACCACGTAGTGCAGGTCGGTCGCGGCGGTCGGCGTGATGCCGAGCCGGTGCAGCCGCTGTGCGGTGCCGAACGTCACACCCGCCGGCAACTCGAACCGCTTCAGGCCGGAGATCTCCTCCACCTGCTCCATCTCCAGCCAGCCCTCGGAGCCGACCGCCACGACCCCGCCGACCCTGCCCAGGGCGGCGGCCTCCAGCGCGGACACCAGGTCGTCGACGTGGCAGAACTGCCAGCGCGGCAGGCAGCCCTTCACCACCAGCAGCCGGGGCGCCTCGAAATGGCGGGTGATGACGGTGTCGACGCCCGGCCCGACCAGGGCGGCGGGCCGCAGCACGGTCACCTCCAGGCCGGGATGCGCCCGCAGCGACCGCCGCACCAGGGCCTCGATCTCCAGGTGATCGCCCACCAGGCCGGTGTCGGGCTCGGCCGCGACCGGGGCGTCCTCGGGCAGGGGCACCGGGTTGTCGGCCGCGGCGCCGTACACCATCGCGCTCGTCACGAGCACGACCCGCCGCACCCGGGCCGCGGCGCAGGCCGTGAGCACGGTCTGGGCGGCGCGCAGGTTGTAGCGGCGGCGCTCGGCGGGGTCGGTGTCGAGCGACTCGTCCGTGCCGAGATGCACCAGGACGTCCACGTCGGAGATCCGGTTCGCCAAGAGCGGATCACGAATGTCGAGGACCCGCCAGGTGACGTCCGGGATGTCGCCGCGCTGCTCGTCGATGGCCACCACGCGGCGGAAATCCGCAGACGAGGCCACCTTCGCGAGGAACGCCCGGCCGAGACCGGAGGCGGCGCCGGTGACGGCGACGACGGGGGGACGCAGGCGTTTCGAGGTAGGCACGAGGTCCTCACTTTGCACTGATCCGCCCCACGGCGGATAACGTGGCGGATGTGGACTCCTCCATCCTGCACGAGGTGGCGCGGTGACTGACCTGCCAGGTCGCGAAAACGACCCCAACGACAATCCGTTCGCCATGTTCGGCAGCCCGGAGCAGATCGCCGCGGCCATGCGGCAGTTCGCCGACATGCTGTCCGCCTCACCGGAGGCGGGGCCCGTCAACTGGGACATGGCGAAGAACATCGCACGGCACGCCGTGGTCGCCGAGGGCGATCCGAGCGTCATGGAGGGCGAGCGACGCCAGATCGTCGAGGCCCTCAACCTGGCCGACCTGTGGCTCAACGAGGTGACCACGCTGCCGAGCGGCGTGACCACCCCGCAGGCCTGGAGCCGGTCGGAGTGGATCGAGAAGACGATCCCGGTCTGGAAGCAGCTGTGCGATCCCGTCGCCGCCCAGATGGTGGAGACGATGGGCGGCACGCTCGGCGGGGCGGGCCTGCCGCCCGAGGCGCAGGCCATGGCCGGGCCGCTCATGGGCATGCTCAGGCAGATGGGCAGCATGATGGTCGGCCAGCAGATCGGCCAGGCCCTCGGCTCGCTCGCCCGGGAGGTGGTCGGCTCCTCCGACATCGGCCTGCCCCTGTCGGACACCGCCGCCCTGCTGCCCGGAGGCGTCGCCGCCTTCAGCAGCGGCCTGGAGACGCCCTCGGACGAGATCCGTCTCTACCTCGGGCTGCGCGAGGCGGCGCACCACCGGCTCTTCCAGCACGTCCCGTGGCTGCGGGCGCACCTGCTCGGCGCGGTCGAGGAGTACGCCCAGGGCATCACGGTGGACGTGTCCGCCCTGCAGGACAAGCTCCAGGGGCTCGACCTCAGCGACCCGGAGCGGATCCAGGAGGTCCTGGGCGGCGGCGAGCTGCTCAAGCCCGAGGAGACCGAGCGGCAGAAGGCCGCGCTCACCCGGCTGGAGACCGCGCTCGCGCTGGTCGAGGGCTGGGTGGCCACGGTCGTCGACGCCGCCGCGGAGGGCAAGCTCCCGTCCGCCGCGGCGCTCGCCGAGACCGTACGGCGCCGCCGTGCCACGGGCGGCCCGGCCGAGCGGACCTTCGCCACGCTGGTGGGCCTGGAGCTGCGCCCGCGACGGCTGCGCGAGGCGGCCGCCCTGTGGAAGGCCCTGAGCGACGAGCGCGGGATCGAGGGCAGGGACGCCGTCTGGGGTCACCCCGACCTGATGCCCACCGCGGACGACCTGGACAACCCCGAGTCGTTCGTGAAGGGCGAGGCCGAGTTCGACCTGTCCGCGCTGGAAGAGCCCAAGGAGCCCGGCTCCGGCGGGGAGACCGGCGAGTAGGGTTCGCCGCCTGTCGGTAGGCTGCGCCGGTGAGCCTGCATCGTGACGCGCAAGCCGTACTGGCCGGATGGGTCGCGCCCACCCCCGAGGAGGAGCGGCTCCGCGAGGAGTTCCTGACGCACCTGCGCAGCCACGAGGACGCGATGTGGCGCGAGTGCGCTCCCGGCCATCTCACGGCGACGACGGCCGTCCTGTCGCACGACGGCGAACGGGTGCTGCTGACCCTGCACGCCAAGGCCGGGATGTGGCTGCCCATGGGCGGGCACTGCGAGACGTCCGACGCCACGCTCGCGCAGGTCGCCCTGCGCGAGGCCACGGAGGAGTCGGGCATCCCCGGGCTGGTTCTGCTGGACGGGCCGCTCGCCCTCGACCGGCACAAGGTCTGGTGCCACCCGCCGCACAGCTGGCATCTGGACGTCGAGTACGGCGCGGTCGCGCCGCCGGGGGCCGAGGCGGTGATCAGCGATGAGTCCCTCGACCTGCGCTGGTTCCCCGTGGAGGAGATCCCGGAGCTGAGCGACGAGGCCACCCGGCGGCTCGCCCGCCGCGCCCGGTCGCTGTGCCGCGCCTGACTTCTGCACGGTTTGTGCACGTCACCCTTACACCTGCTTTCGCAGGCGGTGGCTAGGGTCGGATCGTGACCAAGGTTGACGTGGGCGGCGAGATCGTCTCTCCCCCGCGCCGGAGGCTCCGGGTCTCCCCGCTCCTGGCGTGGATCGCGGTGGCGCCGTTCGCGGTCTGGGCGGTGGCCCGGCTCTTCGGTCTCGACAGCGCCGTCCGCGTCCGGGGCCTCGGCATCGCGTTGATGACCGGCACGCCGTACGTCGCGGCCGCGTCGCTCCTGGCGGTGCCGATCGCACTGGCCGCCCGCCGCGCGGCCGTGATCGCGGTGGCGGTGGCGGCGTCGGTCCTCCTGGCGGCCGTGGTCCTGCCCCGCGCGGCCGGCTCGGCCCCCACGGCCACCGGGCCGTCGCTGCGGATCCTCACGGTCAACCTCTTCTTCGGCGCGGGCGACGCCGCGACCGTGGTGGACCTCGTACGCAGGCTCGATCCGGACGTGCTCAACACGCAGGAACTCACCCCCGAGGCCGTCCGGGCGCTGGACGCGGCGGGCGTGGGGAGGCTGCTGCCGTACCGGCACCTGGAGGACGGGCCCGGCCCCTCGGGCAGCGGGATCTACGCCCGCCACCCCCTGAGCGAGGCGCCCGACTTCGTACCGGAGGGCGGCCACAACATGCCGAGGGCCCGGCTCACCCTGCCGTCCGGGCCGCCCGTGGAGATCGTCGACGTGCACACCCTCGCCCCGCTGAACGGCCATGACGTGGCCCAGTGGACCGCTGAGCTGGCGGCGCTCCCGGCCGCCTCCCCCGGCGTCGTACGCGTCCTGGCCGGCGACTTCAACGCGAGCCTCGATCACGCGGCCCTGCGCGCGGTGCTCGGCCGGGGGTACGCGGACGCGGCCGACGCGACCGGCGACGGCCTGACCACCACCTGGCCGGCCAACAGGCGGTACCCGCCGTTGATCACGATCGACCACGTGCTGTACGACCGGAGGGCGTCGGCGGTGGGCACAAGCGTTTACGCGGTCCCCGGCAGCGACCACCGGGCGTTCTTCGCCGAGCTTCGCCTGCCCGGAAGCCTGTGACTCAGGTCAGCAGAGCCCGGGTGTTGTCCCAGCCCTCGAGACCGGGGTCGAGACGGGCCACGTCCTGCGGCTTCCTGAGCCGGTGCCAGCCGGGACCGGTGGCGACCATGCGGGGGCCCGGCGCCCGGCGGCGCATCGCCGCGACGACGTCGGGTTCGTCGAGGTCGGGCGCGGCCCACTCGGGGACCGGCAGGCGCGCCGCCACGGCGACGGCGCCGCCGCCCTCGGCCGGGCAGACCGCGAGGTGCGCCCGCCCGAGTTCCCGGAAGAGCTTTCCGATCAGCAGCGGCGGCAGGTCGGGGGCGTCGGCGCTGACGATCACTCCCTCTTCCTCCGGAGGCAGCGCGGCGAAGGCGTCGGCGGGTGAGGCGATCGACAGGACGGGCGTGCCCGGCCAGGCGATGTCCTCGAGCCCCGGCACACCGGCCGACAGGATCACCGGCCGCACCAGTTCGAGCCCGGCGACCATCTCGTAGGTGTCCTCGGCCATCGCCGTCAGAAACTCGGCCGGATCGACGCCGGGTGGAGCGGCGTCGGCCATGCCCGGCGTGACCAGCACCGCGGCGACCCGGGTCAACACTCCTCCGGGGCGCCGTTGGCCGCCATCGAGAAGCCCTCCAGGAAGCCCCTGGCACGTTCCGCCCGAGGGTAGCGCTCCACGAGGGCCCAGAACCGCGGCCCGTGACTCGGCACGAGCAGGTGGACGAGCTCGTGCATGATGACGTAGTCGACGACCCAGGCCGGCATGCCCCGCAGCCGGGCCGACAGCCTGATCGTGCCGTGGTCGGGAGTGCACGAACCCCACCTGTGGAGCTGGTTCTCCACCCAGCGCACACTGGCCGGCATGGCCTTTCCGTCCAGGTAACGCGCCGACAGCTCCGCCGCTCGTTCGAGCAGGTCGTCGTCGCTCGGGCGTCTTCGCTGCTCCTTGGCCGCAAGGCGGTCGAGCATGCGGCGTACCCACTGCTCCTCGTCGGTCGTGCTCAGACCAGCCGGAAGCAACACGATGGTCTTGTCTCCATCGCGGTACGCGGAAACGGTTCGCCGCCGTCGTGCGCTCCGACGAACCTCGACTGTCTCGGGGGGCACATATGAAAGGTAGCCGACACGCGCCGAATTCCACAGGGGGTGGTACACGTTCTCCCTGGTCAATCGGGCGAACGTGACCTTGCGGGCGTGAAAACTACGGGGTTGCGGATATTCACCAACCACGATCACCCCGGTAATTATCCACAGCCCCGCTGGTTCCGACGCCGGGCCATCCCGGCGTATGGCAAGGTCTGGCGACTATGAGACCTCGCCTCAAGCCCGTCCTGCGCCGGATCGAACGGGACGGCCGCACGCTGCAGTTCGGCGTCCATCCGCTGCGGGCCGTCGTGCTGACGGGCGTCGAACCGCCCGTACGCCGCCTGATCGACGGCCTGGACGGCACCCGCACCCTCCGGCAGGCGGTGGCCGGCAGCGGCCTCGACGAGGCGTCCGCCCAGGAGGTGGTCGCGAGACTCGCCGCGCACGGCCTGATCGAGGACGCCGCGGCCCGGCCGGAACCCCTCGCCGACCTGCCGCTGGCCGAGCGGGACCGCCTCCGCCCCGAGCTGGACAGGCTGTCGCTGACCTCCACCGACGGCGGCATGAGCGCCCTGTCGGCGCGGAGGGCGGCCCGGGTCCGCGTGTACGGCGCCGGCCGGGTCGGCGCCCGGGTCGTCACCCTGCTCGCCGCGGCCGGAGTGGGCCACATCTGCGTGGTCGATCCCGGCACGGCCACCGCGGACGACGTGGTCCCGGGCGGGCTCGGCCGCGCGGAGACGGGGATGACCCGCGAGGAGGCCGCCGTGCTCGCGGCCCGGCGGATCTCCCCCGCCGTCAACGCCTGGCCGGGCCGGGCCGCCTCCCGCCTGTCCGACGGCGGGGTCCGCCCCGACGTCGTGATCCTCGCGCCCGCCGACCCGCTCGACGCCACGCTGGTCCACGAGATCGTCACCGAGGGCGTGGCGCACCTGCTCGTCAGCGCCTTCGAGGGGCACGGCTCCGTGGGGCCCTTCGTCGTCCCCGGGCTCACCCCCTGCCTGCGCTGCCTCGACCTCACCCGCCGCGACCGGGACCCTTCCTGGCCGCTCGTGGGCGCCCGGCTCGGGGGTTACCCGGCGGGCGAGATCGCCTGCGACGTGGTGCTGTCCTGCCTGGTCGCCGCGCAGGCGGCCGGTCAGGCGCTGGCCTATCTCGACGAGGGACGCGTGCCCGACGGCCTGCTGGAGGTGTCGCCCGGATGGCGCTGGCGGCACCGCCGCCTGGACGCGCACGACCGGTGCGGATGCCTGCGCGACGACGTCGCCGGCCGCATCGCGTGACGACGGGCGGCGTAGACCTGACCCGGCCGGCCGGGCACGTCGCCCCGGAACCCAGCGCTTCGGGGACGAGCGGGACCCCCGGACCGCCCGGTTCGGCAGAGCCCGTGCCGATCACTCGCACTCCCGGACACACGGACCGGCCCGGTTCCGCCTGACATGGCTCGCGCGGTCGGCACGGCTGCCGTCACGCCTCTCACCGGCGGAAACTCCCGTCACGGCAGCGATGGTGTGACCAATGTCATAGACCGCCTATTTCCTCGAGAGGCTCGCGACCGCCGGAGCCGGGGCGCCCACCCGATCGGAAATTGTGGTCGAAAGCACCCTTCATCGCCGACAATGGTCGTGTGAGTGACCTCCCCCACCGTGCCGTGACCCGCTCGGCGAAGCTCGCGACACTCCCCCTCGGGTTCGCCGGCCGCACCGCGCTCGGACTGGGCAGGCGGCTCGGTGGCGCCTCCGCGGAGATCGTCGCCCAGGAGATCCAGCAGCGTACGGCCGACCAGATCTTCAAGGTGCTCGGCGAGCTCAAGGGCGGGGCCATGAAGCTCGGCCAGGCTCTGTCGATCTTCGAGGCCGCGCTTCCGCCCGAGATCGCCGGGCCGTACCGGGCGACGCTGACCCGCCTGCAGGACGCCGCGCCGCCGCTTCCGGCCGCCACCGTCCACCGGGTCCTGACCGAGCAACTCGGCGACGACTGGCGGGAGAACTTCCTGGAGTTCGACGACCGGCCGAGCGCCGCGGCGTCCATCGGGCAGGTGCACCGCGCCGTGTGGCACGACGGCCGCCCGGTCGCCGTGAAGATCCAGTATCCGGGGGCGGGCAAGGCCCTGATCTCCGACTTCAACCAGCTCGCGCGGCTCGGCAAGCTCTTCGGCGCGCTGCTGCCCGGCCTGGACATCAAGCCGGTCCTGGCGGAGCTGAAGGAGCGGGTGTCCGAGGAGCTCGACTACCTCAAGGAGGCCGAGGCCCAGCACGCGTTCGCCGAGGAGTTCCGCGACGACCCGGACTTCCACGTGCCCGCCGTGATCGCGGCCAACGAGCAGATCCTCGTCTCCGAGTGGATGACGGGAACCCCGCTCTCCAGGATCATCGCCGACGGCACGCAGGAGGAGCGCAACCACGCCGGCCTGCTGTTCGTCCGCTTCCTGTTCTGCTCTCCGGCCCGGGTCGGGATGCTGCACGCCGACCCCCACCCCGGCAACTTCTGGCTGACCGAGGACGGACGGCTCGGCGTGCTGGACTTCGGGGCGGTCAACCGCATGCCCGACGGCTACCCCGTCGCCTTCGGCAGGCTCACGCGCATCTTCAACCAGGGCGACATGGACACGGTCGTGCGCGGGCTGCGCGCGGAGGGGTTCATCCGCCCGCACATCGAGGTCGACGTCGACGCCCTACGGGCCTTCCTCGCGCCGTACGTCGAGCCGACCCGGGTCGAGGAGTTCGCCTTCAGCAGGCAGTGGCTGCGGGAGCAGGCGGCGACCGTGGCCGACCTGCGGCCGAACAACGTGGTCCGCCAGCTCAACCTGCCCGCGTCGTACGTGCTGATCCACCGCGTGCACGCGGCCGGCGTCGGCGTGCTGTGCCAGCTCGGCGCCACCGCCCGCTTCCGCGACGAGGTGGTGCGCTGGGTCCCCGGCTTCGCCGACGAGACGGGCGAGTCCGAGGACAGCGCGCTCGCCCTGACCTGAGCCGGCACGCTCCGGGCTATCGGCCGACGCCGGCGCTCCGGCTCTCGACGGTCCGCAGGTTCTGGTTGATGACGCAGCGGTTGATCCCTCTCTTGCAGTTGCCGTTGAGGGTGTTGGTGAAGACGCTGACGCTCGACACCTGCTGGATGCCCACGAACGTGACCGCGCTGTTGGCCGCGGGAGCGTTCACGTTGCGCCGGCCCGCCGATATCTGCTTGGGCGGGCTCTTGATGGTGGGCGAGTTCGCGGTGTTGGTGCCATCGGTGACCTGGGTCGCTCCGTCGCCGTGACCGTCGCCGTGACCGTGGCCGCTGCCATGGCGGGCCACCCGGAGTGCTCCGGCGATCGGCGCGGCGCCGGCCTCCGGCATGACCGAACCCCACAGCCCGATGACGAGCGCGGTGACGGCGAGCCGTCGCGCACCCGCCACGAGATCAAGCGCGCCTGACGTCCGGTCGCCCATCCGAGTCCCACCCACCGCTCGCACACCACTTCGCCTGCCGCCCGTGACCATCCGGCCGCCGGGGGCGCTCCGCTCATACCCCGTGATCCCGGCCGGCTCCCACAGCAGGCGATCTTCTGTGCGTCCGGTGATCTCTTCTTTAAGGAGCACGGCCTTCACGGGAACGGCCGAAGGCCCGGGCCGTTCCCCGGGCCCGGGCCTTCGTCATCGGATCACACTGTTCGTGGCGTGCGTCAGGCTCGCGTCAGATGCGCGCCAGCGCGGAACTCAGCCGCCGGGACGCGCGCTCGGCCTGCCGGCGTGCCTTCTGCACGCTCCTGATCCGGCCGGCCAGCCGCTCCTGCGCTGCCTCCTCGTGGAGGGTCCGTATTCGCTCGTGCGCCAGTTCTTGATGCAGATACAGGGTGGTGATCGGGGAGATGCTCATCTGGATCGGTTCCTTCCGGAATTGCTGTGTTTGCTGGTCAGGCGGCGACAGGAGACTTGCGCGGGCGCCCACGGGGACGCTTGCGGGGCACGACGACCCCCCGCAGGATGAGCTCCCCGCCCCAGACGCCCCACGGCTCCTCGCGCTCCAGCGCGCGGGCCAGGCAGGCCTTCTGGATCGGGCAGCCGCCGCAGAGCGCCTTGGCGAACTCCACGTCCTCGGGAGACTCGGCGAACCACAGGTCGGGGTCGGTACGACAGGGGATTTCGGCTTCGATCAGGTCCATGACCGGGGCCGCCATCTGCGTCACCTCTTCGAATGGATTGGTCTGGGTGTCCTCGTTGTGGGGTGTGGATTCGTGGCCGACAAACAAGAAGGCCGCGGATCCTGGTGCGGATCCGCGGCCCGGAGGTGGAGACCGGTCAGGGTATGACTGGTCCTCTCCAGGCATAGTGCGGACCCTGGGCACCGCCGCGAGCGGCGGTGCGGATCTGCTCATCGCTCATCGGCCGGTTGACATAGACCGGCAGGTGGGCGGGGTTGCGGTGGCTGGCCAGGCGGGCGAACACGCCGAAGGCGGCCGAGCCCGCGACTCCGGCGACCGGAGCCAGGGCAGGGGCGGCCTCGCCACGCCGCAGTTTCGTCGGCATGACAATGGCGGCCGGGCATGCGGAGGCGAGCCACAGCGTGCGGGACGTCGTCATGTTCCTCACTGGACTCACCTCCATTTCAGTGCGATCGCGCCGGACGGAAGCGTCCGGCTGACTTGTCCAAGACCCTAAACCGCCGCGGCAGGGCGGGCAACCTATTTTCTACCTGCGATTTTCACGACTTCGTGACATCGGGATGCAGCGCGGGCGACACCCGGATCAAGCATTCCTGAACCACGGAGACGGCCAGCTCCCCGGCGGCGGTGAACATCTGCCCGCGGGCGAGCCCGCGCGCCGCCCCGGACCAGGGCGACTCCTGGGCGTACAGCAGCCATTCGTCGGCCCGGAACGGCCGGTGGAACCACATGGCATGGTCCAGTGACGCGCCGGACACCGCCGAGGACCCCCAGGACAGCCCGTGGGCCAGCAGCACGGTGTCCACCAGGGTGAAGTCGCTGGCGTAGGCCGCGAGCACGACGTGCAGCAGCGGGTCGTCGGGCAGGTCGGCGTCGTACCGGAACCAGACGTTGTTCTCCGGGGTGACCAGGGCGGGGTCGTGGGCGGCCTCCCACGTCAGCGCGTTCACATACCGCGCGTCCACCGGGCGCGGCTTGGCCAGCAGTTCGCGCCAGCCCGGCTCGTCGCCCACGACGTCGAGCATCCGCTCCTGGAAGGTCGGCAGGGTCTCCGGGTCCGGCACCTGCGGCATGCGCGCGGCCTGGTGGCTCATGCCCGGCTCCTCGATGTGGAACGACGCCGACATCGAGAAGATCGCCTTGCCGTGCTGGATGGCCGTGATACGCCGGGTGGTGAACGACCGACCGTCGCGCACCCGCTCCACGTTGTAGACGATCGGGACGGCCGGGTCCCCCGGCCGGATGAAGTAGGCGTGCAGCGAGTGGACCATCCGGTCGGACGGCACCGTACGGCCGGCCGCCACGAGTGCCTGCGCCGCCACCTGGCCACCGAAGACCCGCTGGATGCGCTCCTCCGGGCTGCGCCCCCGGAAGATGTCGAGCTCGATCGGTTCGAGGTCGAGCAGGTCCAGCAGCTCCTTCAGGGCCGAGTTCACAGGGGCCTCCAGCGCACGCGGGTATTACTCGTCGGTAACACTATCGGCGCCGCGACAGAGCTCGAGGACCGCGTCGCCGTACCGCTCAAGTTTGACGCGTCCGATTCCGGCGATCGCGAGCAGGTCCTCCTCCGAGGTGGGCACCCGCTCGGCGATGGCCTGGAGGGTGACGTCGGTGAAGACGACGTAGGCCGGCACCTTGGTCTCCTTCGCCTCCGCCGTGCGCCACGCCTTGAGCCGTTCGAGCAGGGCCTCGTCGTAGTCCGCCGGGCAGGTCGCGCAGCGGCCCAGCTTCTGCTCGGCCGCGGCCGAGAGCGTCTTGCCGCAGATCCGGCAGTGCAGCGGCGCCGCCGACCGTTTCGCCCGTCCGCCCGCGCCTCCCGGCCGCTCGGGCCTGGCCAGGCTCGCCGTACGGGGGGACAGCCCGTCGAGGAAGCGCGACGGCCTGCGGGCGCGGCGGCCTCCCGGCGAGCGAGCGAGCGCCCACGACATGTGCAGGTGCTCACGGGCGCGGGTGATCCCGACGTACAGCAGCCGCCGCTCCTCCTCGACCTGGTCCGGCGTCTCCGCGTAGACGATCGGGAGCATGCCGTCGGTGAGTCCGACGAGGAAGACCGCGTCCCACTCCAGGCCCTTGGCGGCGTGCAGGGAGGCGAGCGTCACGCCCTCGACCGGCGGCGCGTGCTGCTCCATCGCCCTGCGCTCCAGCTCGCCGACGAACCGGGGCAGGTCGGCGCCCTCGGCCCCCATGTCCTCGGCCAGGTCGGCGAGCGCCTTGAGCGACTCCCACTTCTCCCTGGCCTTGCCGCCGCCGGGCGGCTCCGCAGTGAGCCCGATGCCCGAGAGGATCGCGTGCACGGCGGGCGCGAGCGGCTCGTCGGACGACGACCGGGCCGCGCCGCGCAGCAGCACCACGGCCTGGCGCACCTCGGGGCGCTCGAAGAACCGCTCCGCGCCGCGCAGCAGGTAGGGCACGCCGGCGTCGGTGAACGCCTGCTCGTACGCCTCCGACTGGGCGTTGACGCGGAACAGCACCGCGATCTCGCGCGTGGGCACGCCGTCCGCCATCAGCTTCTTGACCGTGAGCGCGACGCCGAGCGCCTCGGCCTGCTCGTCGTCGTACTCGGTGAAGACCGGTTCGGGTCCGTCCGGCCGCTGGGCGACCAGTTCCAGCCGGTGGGGCGAGCGCGCCATGACGCGGTTGGCCAGCGTGACCACCTGCGGGGTCGAGCGGTAGTCGCGCACCAGCCTGATCACGGCCGCCGAGGGGTGTTCGACGGCGAAGTTGGTCAGGTAGTGGGGCGTCGCGCCGGTGAACGAGTAGATGGTCTGGTTGGGGTCGCCCACCACGCACACGTCGTCGCGCCCGCCGAGCCAGGTGTCGAGCAGCAGCTTCTGCAGCGGGTTGACGTCCTGGAACTCGTCGACCACGAAGTAGCGGTACTGCTGGCGGATCTGCGCCGCGACCTCGCGGTGCTCGGTCATCACCGCCGCGGTGAGCTCCAGGATCGTCTCGAAGTCGATCAGATTGCGCTGGCGGCGCAGGCTCTCGTACCCCTCGAACAGCCGCGCCACCTCCTCGGGCGCGATCGGCGGGGTGCGGCGGGCCTTCGCGGCGGCGGCCGGGTAGTCCTCGGGGCCGATCTGGGTGACCTTCGCCCACTCGATCTCGCTCGCGACGTCGCGCAACTCGCCGCGGTCGGGGTTCCTGCGCAGGCGCCTGGCCGCCTCCACGAGCAGCGGCAGCTTCGACTCGACCACCTGCGGCGGGTCGCCGCCGATCACGCGCGGCCAGAAGTAGCTGAGCTGGCGCAGGGCCGCCGCGTGGAACGTGCGGGCCTGCACGCCGGGCGCCCCGAGGCCGCGCAGCCGCTGCTTCAGCTCGGCCGCCGCGCGGGTCGTGAAGGTCACGGCGAGCACACCCTGCGGCTCGACGACCCCGGTGTGCACGGCGTACGCGATGCGGTGCGTGATGGCGCGGGTCTTGCCGGTCCCCGCCCCGGCGAGCACGCAGACCGGTCCGCGCACCGCCTGGGCGACCTCGCGCTGCTCGGGATCCAGACCGTCGAGGACGTCCAAGGAACGGCTCCCAACATGCGTTGCGGACGTTGTTACTGGCATCATCCTTCCAGCAGCCGACCGAGCGTGTCCCGGGGACCGGTCGGCGCACGACGCGACATCGGGGAGGAACACGCCGTGGCTACCGCGGTCCGAACTGCTTTAGGGATGGGCGTCGCCGCCCTCACCGCCCTCATGCTCGCCCCGCCGGACGCCCACGCGGCCACCTCGGCGGGCGACCCCGTCCATCACCCCTCCGCTTCCCCGGCTCCGTCCGCGACTCCCTCCGCCGGGCCCTCCGCCTCGCCCTCCGCGAGCCCGTCCCCCTCGCCGTCCCCGTCGGCCTCGCCCTCACCCGCGCTCACGCCGTCCGACGTGCGCACCCGCACCTACGCGTACGGCTCGCACGCGCGCCAGATCATGGACGTGTGGTGGCACACCGCCGGCCCGCGGCGCCCGGCCGTGTTCGTCATCCACGGCGGCTGGTGGTCCGGGGGCGACAAGAAGTACATGACGTCGATCAGCCGCAGCTACTCCCAGCTCGGCTACACCGTCGTGAACCTCGACTACCGGCTGTCGGGCGACGCGGCCTGGCCGGCGCAGCGCACCGACGTGCTGACCGCCGTCAACGCCGTGCGCAGGCACGCGGCGATGTTCAACACCGACCCCGACCGTTACGTCCTGGTCGGGTTCTCCGCCGGAGGCCACCTCGCCACCGCCGTCGGCGCGTACGGCGACGGCCGTCCGGGCCTGCGCGGCGTCGTCGGGATCTCCCCGCCCGTCTCGCCGCTGTCGGCGTTCGCGGACGGCAGCGTGTTCGGCAGCAAGGAGCAGCAGAAGCTGCGCAAGGCGGCCATCAGGCTGGCCGGCGGCTGCACACCCGCCAAGTGCCCGCGCGTCTGGTCGAGCATGGAGGTGCCGTTCCACGCCTCGGCCGGTGACCCGCCGATGCTCACCATCCACTCCTCGGAGGAGTTCGTCCCGCCCTACCAGAGCGAGATACTCAAGGAGTCGCTGGAGAGCGTCGGGGTCCAGATGACCGTCAAGACGATGGCCGGCACCCAGCACAGCGCCCCGCTGTACCGGGAGCCGGGGGTCGCAGAGACCGTCCAGGCCTGGATCATCGCCCGGCTGGGGCGTGCGGCCGCGTAGCCGGGAACACGCGGCGCGCTCGCGATGTTGCCATGACTGCTCTCGGCAACAGTGATGCGCACGGAAGGGACGACAGATGGCGCTGACCGTTTACACCACGAGCTGGTGCGGCCCCTGTAAGCGGCTGAAGAGCCAGCTCACCCGGGAGGGCATCGTCTTCAGCGAGGTCGACATCGAGCGCCACCCGGACGCCGCCGATTTCGTCGCGAGCGTGAACAACGGCAACCAGGTCGTCCCCACGGTGGTCGCGGACTGCCACACCATGACCAACCCCTCGGTGGCCGAGGTGAAGCGGCACCTCGAAGGCGCCTGCTGATTCACCAGCCGGTGTCGGGGATCGGCGCTCCGTACCAGGTCTCGATCAGCCGCCGGGCGATCGAGACCTGGCCGGGCAGCACCAGGTCGCCCGAACGCACCGCGGCCTCCAGCTCCTCCCGGGACAGCCAGCGGGCCTCGGCGATCTCCTCCAGATCGGGGCGCAGGTCGGTGGTGACGGCGCGGGCGAAGAAGCCGAGCATCAGGCTGCGCGGGAACGGCCAGGGCTGACTGCCGAGATACCGCGGCGAGGTCACGGCGACGCCCACCTCTTCCAGGACCTCGCGGACCACCGCGTGCTCCAGCGACTCCCCCGGCTCGACGAACCCGGCGAGCACCGACATCCGGCCCCGCGGCCACTCCGGGCCCCGCGCGAGCAGGATGCGGCCCTCGTCGTCGTGCACCAGCATGATCACCGCGGGGTCGACGCGCGGGAAGTGCTGGCTGCCGTCGCGCGGGCACACCCGCATGTGGCCCGACGCGGTGACGTCGGTGACGCTGCCGCACCTCGGGCAGTACTCGTGCGTCGCGTGCCAGGCCTCCAGGGCCACCGCGTAGACGAGGAGCCCGGCGTCGCGGTCGTCCAGCAGCACCGCGGCCTCCCTGAGGCCCGCCACGTCGCCGGTGCCCTGGAGGGGCTCGGGCAGCGGCGCGTTGACCGCGAAGTAGGGCACGCCGTCCTCGTCCACGCCCAGCAGGTAACGCGTCCCCTCCGGCGCCTCGGCCGGCGAGGTGAGCACCAGGGCCGCGCCGTCGGTGAAGCGGCGGACCAGCGTGCGGCCGTCGTGGATGAGGAGGACTCTCGTCTTCTCCGCCTCCCACGCGCGCCGCAGCCATTCCTCGTCGCCACGCAGGGCCGCCGATCTGTCGATGGCGCTCCTCGCCAGGAGCAGGGGGCCGAGCAGTCCGTCCGCGATTTCCACGCCGTCATCCTTCCACTGCCGCCGCCCCGGCAATCTTCCCGCCCATGGCCGTTCGCCGGTCAAATGATCGGCGCCCCGACTAGGATGCAGTCGCTTAGGTTAGCCTTACCTATGGAGGGCCGGTGCGGCTGTACCTCACCACGCTCAACCCGACCGACTCCGTGACCGGCGGATTCCTTCCCGCCGCGGCCGCGCTGGGCTGGGACGTGACGATACTCACCGACCAGCCTGATCGGTATTCGGGGTACGACGTCGTGGCGGCCGACGTCCGCGACCCTCGGGCGGTGATCGACGCGGTGGCCTCTCACCACCGGGCCGATGTGATCTTCTCCAACTCCGACCACCTCCAGGCCGCCACCGCGCTCGCCGCCGCGTACTTCGGCCTGCCCGGCAAGGACTGGCGGGCCTGCGTCACCGCCAAGAACAAGGCGCTCACCCGGCGCGCCCTCGCCGCCGTCGAACCGGTCAGGTCCGTACGGCTGCCGCCCGGCGGGCAGGTGCCGGAGGACCTGCCGTTCCCGGTCGTGGTCAAGCCCGCGCTGGGCGTGGCCAGCGAGGACGTCGTGCTGGTGGACGGCCCGGACGCGCTGACCGCCGCCGTCGCGGCGATCAGGGAGCGGCGGCCGGAGGAGGTCCTGGTCGCGGAGGAGTTCCTCGACGGGCCGCTCCGCACGCTGGAGACGCTGGGCGACGGCGACGCGCGGCACGTGCTCGGCGGGTTCGCCACCACGCTCGGCCCGCTGCCGCACTTCGTGGAGGAGCGCCTGGACTGGCGGCCCCCGGACGCCGGCCACCTGCCTCATCTGACCGCGGCGCTCGACGCGGCGGGGGTCGGCTTCGGCGTGTGCCACACCGAGTATGCCGTCACCCGGGACGGCCCCCGCGTCATCGAGATCAACTACCGGCTGATCGGCGACAACTGCGACTTCCTGCTGGCGGACCTGCTCGGTGTCCCCCTGCACCAGTGGATCCTGCGCGTCCACGCGGGCGAACCGGTGCCGGTGTTCGATCCGGACGGCCTTCGCGCGGCGTACGGATCCGTGGTGAGCCTCGTGGCCGAGCGCTCCGGCACGGTCACCGCCGCACCGCCTGACCTCTACCCGGCGGACCTGTCCCCGCCCGGAAGGGAGGACGGCGTGCGGCTGTGGCACCGGGCGCTGCGCGAGATCGGCGATCATGTCGAGGTGACGGGCACGAACCGCGACTACCTCGGCCTGCTCCGCGCCGTCGGCCCGGACCGCGCGAGCGTCGACGCCGCGATCGACACCTTCAGGAAGGAGCACCCTTGGGTGCTCGCATGATCCCCGCGGCCCCCGGTGATCAGGAGATCACGGACCGGGAGCGCTACCTGGCCGCGCGGGTGCTGAACGCCCTGCTGCGGGAGGACTACGCCGGGATCTCCGCCAGGGTCACCCACGACAGGGACGGGGTCGCGATCGTCCTCGCCTCGGGCCGGCGGGTCGGGCTCACGGCGGGCAACCCGTTCCAGGACTTCGCCACGGCCCCGTACGAGCGCCTGCGCCTGGCGGAGGTGCTGGAGACGCTGGAGGCCGTCGCCCACCCCGCCGACAGCGAGGGGGTCGCCGCCTTCGAGCGGGAGTGTCATGAGACGCTCGCGGCCCTGGAGGCCCACCAACGGATGCGCGGCGAGGTGGCCCGGCGGCTGCGCGGGCGGCACGGCCTCATCCGCTACGAGTCGCTGGCGGCCGCGGTGGACCATCCGCTCTACCCGACGGCCAGATGCCGCCTCGGGATCTCCCCCGCCGACCTGGCGGCCCACGCCCCGGAGTTCGCGCCGGAGTTCGCGATGCGGTGGACGGCGGTGCCGCGCGAGCGGGTGGCGCTCTCCCGGCCGGACCTCCCCGGCTGGTGGCCCGCGCCCGAAGACGTCGGGCTGCCGCCCGGCCTGTCCCGCACGCACGTGCTCCTTCCCGTCCACCCGCTGACGGAGCCGCTGGTGGCCGGGCTTCCCGGGCTGGTCGCCGGTCCGCGGCCGTATGTGACCGTGCGGCCGACCCTGTCCACTCGTACGGTCGAGGTCTCCGAGCGCGTCCATCTCAAGGTGCCGCTCCCGGCGAGCACGCTGGGCCTGCGCAACCGCCGCTCGATCAAACCGGGCACGTTGAGAGACGGCGCGCTGGCCGAGTCGCTGCTGCGCGAGATCCTGGCGCGCGAGCCCGGCCTGCGGGTCCGCCTGGCCGACGAGCAGACCTACGGGCACGCGGAGCACGAATATCTGGGCTGGCTCGTCCGCGCCCTGCCCGAAGGGGAGATCGTGCCGGTCGCGGCCCTGCTCGCGCCGCTCGCCGACTCCGGCGGGCGGCTCGTCCTGCACGAGGTGGCCGAGCGCCACCACGGCGGCGACGCGGAGGCGCTGCTGCGCGACTACCTCACGGCGCTGCTCGCGTGGAACGTCACGCTGTTCGTCCGGTACGGCGTCGCGCTGGAGGCCCACCAGCAGAACCTCGCGCTGGTGTTCGGCGACGGGCCCATGCGGCTGCTGGTCAAGGACAACGACGGACTGCTGGCCTCACCCCGGCGGCTGTACGCGGCGGGGATCGAGGCGCCCGGCTTCGGCGACGAGCGCATGCTGACCGACGACCCCTACGCGCTCGCCGACGTCTTCGTGACGATCACCCTGCATCTGGCCGCCATGGCCGTGGCCCACGGCGCGCTGCCCGGCTCCGCCGCCACGCTCGTCGGACGGGCTCTGGCGGCCGCGCTGGAGCCGTACGGGGACGACCCGATGGCCCGGCTGCTGCGGGCCCGCACGCTGGAGGCCGCCCGTCTCACCGGCAAGTCGATGGTCGTCGCCGGGACGCTCGTGGCCAAGGACCGCACCGGGGCCAGGGACGTCAACAAGTTCTACGGCACGACCGGCCCCAACTACCTGAGGGGTGCCTGAGCGATGGACCGCCTCCTGCTTGACCCGCACGCCGCCCCGGCCGAGGAGGCGGCGCTCGGGGCGCTGCTGCGCTGCTGGCTGCGCGAGGTCGGCGGCCCCCGTGGTCACGTGCGCGCAGCCGGGCCCCACCTGACGCTCCGCGTGGCCGGGACGCCGGTGCGCGTCCGGGTCAGCGGCGGCATCGCGCTGCGCTTCGACGGCCCGCCCGAGCATCTGGCTGAGGGACGCTGGCGGCCCCTCGCCCTGCCCTTGCTCGTCGCGCTGGTGGAACGGGAGCTGGATGGCGGCAACGCGGAGTTCGCCGCCCAGGTGCGGGCCGGGCGGGAGGCGGTCGCGGCGATCCTGGCCGCCCGCGCGCGGGCCGTCCCGCCCGCCGACCCGTGGCTCGCCTCCGAGCAGGCCCTCGTGGCCGGGCACCCGTTCCACCCCGCTCCCAAGGCCCGCTCGGGCGACGGCTGGCTGGACTACGCGCCGGAGACGCACGCCCGGTTCGCGCCGCGGCTGCTCGGGGTGCGTGCCGACCTGGTCACCCAGGAGGGCGGCACGGCGGCGCTCGACGCGTTCGGCGACGCGCCGGCGGGATACGTCCCACTGCCCGCCCACCCCTGGCAGCTCGACCTGCTGGCCGCCGACCTGCGCGAACCGCTCGCGGACGGGCGCCTGGTCGACCTCGGGACCGGCCCCCGCGCGGTCGTGCCCACGTCGTCGGTCAGGACCGTGTACGACCCGGGCACCGGCATGTGCCTGAAGTTCAGCCTGGATGTGCGGATCACCAACTGCGTGCGGAAGAACGCGTGGTATGAGCTGTCCGGCGCGGTCGAGCTGACCCGGCGGCTCGCTCCCGTCTTCGAGCGGCTGGTCCGGCGCTTCCCCGGCACACGGTGGCTGCCCGAGCCCGGCTACCGCTCGGCCGCCCTCGGCACCCGGCTGCTCGAAGGGCTCGGGGTGATCGTGCGTACCGGCCCGTGGGCGGTGTGCGGGCCGGGGACCACGCCGGTCCTCGCCGGCGCCCTGGCCGCCGGTGCCGACGGGGTTCCCGCGGCCGTCCTGGCCCGCCGGGCGGCCGACCCGGTCGCGTGGTGGGAGGCGTACGTCGAGCGCGTGGCGTTCCCGGTGCTCGACGCCTTCTTCCGGCACGGCGTCGTGCTCGAAGCCCACGTGCAGAACGTGCTCGTCGGATTCGACGCCGCCGGGTGGCCGGTCGAGGCGATCTTCCGCGACCTGGAGGGCACCAAGCTGGTCGCCGGCCGCCACGACCTGACCGGCGTGCCGGGCGAGGTGGCGGGCCCCCTGTCGTACGACGCCGCGCGCGGCTGGGACCGGGTCGCCTACTGCCTGTTCGTCAACCATCTGGCGGAGGTGGCCGCGACGGTGGCCGGCACGGCCGACGGCGTCCTGCGCGCGTTGTGGGCGGTCGCCCGGGAGTGCCTGGAGCGCTATGTCGCCGGCCACGCGGCCGGTCTCGATCCGCTCGCGCCGCTGACGCGGTTGCTGGCCGGGGCGCCGCTGCCGGCCAAGGCCAACCTGGGCGTGCGCTGGGCGAGGGCGGCCGACCGGACCGCCGGATACGTGCCCGTCCCGAACCCGTTCGGCGTGGCGGAAGGAGAGCACCGATGAGCATCGAGGTTCCGGCGGGCGTGCGGAAGGCCGCCGAGTCGCTGGACGACGTCCCCGCCTACGTCTACGACCTGGCCGGGCTCGCCCGCCACGCGGCCGGCGTACGGGCCGCCCTGGCGGGAACGGAGATCTGCTACGCCGTCAAGGCCAATCCCGACCCCGAGGTGCTGCGGGCGATCGCGCCGCATGTGGACGGCTTCGAGGTCTCCTCGGGCGGCGAGTTCGCACACGTCAGGGCGGCGCTGCCGGAGGTCCCGCTGAGCTTCGGCGGACCGGGGAAGACCGGCGCCGAGCTGGCTCTCGCCCCCTCGGCATATCGGTGGCACGTCGAGAGCCCGGCCGAGTTGCGGCGTCTGCGCGAACCGGCGGACGTGCTGCTGCGGGTCAACCTCGACGTGAACGTCACCGGCGCGGCCCTCGCGATGGGCGGCGGCGCCACGCCGTTCGGCATGGACCCGGACGGGATCGCCGAGTGCCTGGCCCTGCTCGGGTCCTCGCCGGTGCGGCTGCGCGGGGTCCACGCCCACCTCGCGAGCGGCCTGGCCGCCCCCGGCCTGCTCACGCTCGCCGAGGCCGTCCTGGCGTACGGCAGGAGCCTCGGGCTGCGCGAGTTCAACCTGGGCGGCGGCATGGCGGTCTCCTACACCCGCCCGGAGGAGCGGTTCGACTGGGCGGCGTACGGCGCGGGCCTGCGGGCGCTGGCCCGGCCGGGCGAGACGCTGCGCGTGGAGCCGGGACGCGCCCTGACGGCCTACTGCGGGTGGTATCTCACGACGGTGCTCGACGTGAAGCGCGTCCACGGGGAGCGCTTCGCCGTCCTGTCCGGCGGCACGCACCACCTGCGGACCCCGGTGACGAAGGGACACGACCAGCCGTTCGCCGTCCTTGCGAGGAGCGAGGACGGCGAGGACGGTCCGGTGACCCTGGTGGGGCGGCTCTGCACCCCCAAGGACGTCTTCGCGCGCGGGGTGACCGCCGCACTCGCCGTCGGCGACGTCGTGGCCTTCGCCATGGCCGGGGCGTACGCGTGGAACATCTCCCACCACGACTTCCTCATGCATCCGAAGCCCACGTTCCACTACCTGAGGTGAACCTCACCAGGACAGGGTCAGCGTGCCGTCGAGGACCTTGGCGGAGTTGGCGAGGCGGGCCTGGTTGAGCGACCTGATGACGTCGAGCCGGGCCCGGTTCCGGTCGATGACCCGGTTCTGGGCCTCGACGTGGACCGTGCGGCGGACGGCGGAGTAGCCGGTCTCGGCCCGGCATTCCGCGTCCGCGACCGCGGTGTCGATCTCGGCCCGCGTGCCGCGTGGCTTGGGGGTGTGGCCGATCGAGTCGTCGTTGACGGTCGCCGCCCAGCGCCGGTCTCCGGCGGCCTGGCCGGTGCTCGGGTAGTCGAAGCCCTCCGACCGCATGCAGTCGCTCCACTCGCGTTCGGCCGCCGCGATCCGCGGGTCCTTGAGGGCGAGGTCGACCGCGCTGTCGACGTAACGCGGGACCTCGTCCTCGTCGAACCTCTTGTCGGTATCCGCCGGGGCCACGCCCCGCGCTCCCCGGTTCAGCAGGGCGTCGGCCTTGGCCATGCAGCCGCCGGACGGCACCGTCCGCCCGTGGAACCTCCGGACCTTTCCTTCCAGCACATAGAACTCCTTGTCGGTGGCGGAGTACGGCGGGACGCCGGTCATCTCATCCGGATGCCGCTCTTCTTGCAGATATCCGGATTTCTTGGCCTTTTCAGGGTCGAGCCACCCGAGGAGATCGACATTGCGCTGGTCGGTCACCGGTTCGACGGCGGGTAACCGGAAATCGATCCCCATATGGCGCATGCATTCCTCCATCAGCATGAACCGGGCTCGTATCACCTGGGCACGATCCTTCGCGCCGAGACCGTAGGCGTCGAGAGGGAGGGTGAGATCCGGCGGTTCCGGGGAATTCAGCCCCGCCAACGCCGAACACCCGGCCACCGCCGCGACGCAGGCCACCGCCATCGCCATCCGCAAAACCGACATAGGCCATTCATAGCCGATCACGAATAGCCGGCGTCGGCAGAACAAGTAATCGCGCCCGCGGAGAATCCCGATCCCGGCGGGGGACGTTTGCGGCAGGTTCGTCACTCATGACCCGATTCACAGAGCCGGTTTTCCTCCTCTCGGTGCGGCTTTCCTTCACCTCGCCGCCCCCTCCGAAGAATCTCCCTTGCCTCACTCCCCTGTTACTTTCCGTGGCGTTCCGGAACCTTCCGTACCATCACATGGAGGAGCAGGAGAGGACGGCGAGATGGCCCTCACGAAGCCGACCAAGCACGGCAGGCACGACCACCCCGTCCCACAGAAGCAGGACGCTCCCGTCCCCGACACTCCCGTCTCCGACGAGCACGAGCCCCCAGAGGCCGGGGAGCCCGAAGAGCCCCAAGAGCTCCCTGACGAGGTGCTGCACCTGTGCATGCAACTCCACGACGCCGGTTATCGGGCCGAAATTCGTCTCGGGCAGGTCGTCGTGACGCCGCCCATGGGAAGGGAGAGCACATACATCGTCGACAGGCTCTCCAATCTGCTGATCCCTCTGAAGCTGGCGAACGGCTGGCGGTTCCACCACAACTGGGGGGTGTACATCCCGCCGTACCAGGACCTTCGGCTGCCCGATCTGATGGTCGCCCCGGACGAAGTCGAGCAGCTCGATACCATGCGCATGCTCGGGTACTGCGCTCTTCTGGTGGTGGAGGTGTGCTCGCCCGGAACGTACAAGGTCGACTGGCGGGAGAAGCCGCTCGACTACGCGCGAGCGGGCGTACCGCTCTACCTGATCGTGGACCCCGTGACGTCTCCGCGCAGAGTGACGCTAATGAGCGATCCTCTCTCCGATCTGAAGCCCCTCGACTACCACCGGCAGGCGTACCGGCAGATCGTCACCGCCGAGGAGGGCGAGGTCCTGGAACTGCCGGAACCGTTCGCGATCAAGATCGAGACGAGCGCGCTCTTCGACTAGACATGGGATCACAGCGCGACCAGGCGTCCGCCGCGCCCCTGCAGACGGACAGCGGCCAGGGCGCCGGAGGCCGACGCGACCACGAGCAGCACGCCGCAGGCCGTCGCCACGGTGTGCGTATCCCCGGCGACGGCGGCGCGCAGGCCCTGGACGGCCCAGTACCCGGGAGAGACCGGCGCCACGGCGGCGGCCCACCTCGGCAGGGCGTCGAGCGGGACGAGCGCGCCGCCCAGGCTGCTGAGCAGCATGCCGCCGATGTCGTACGCCGCCGACAGTTCGCCCGTGCTCCGTACAAGCACGCCGAGCAGCGCGCCGATGCCGAGCAGGGTGCAACTCCAGCACAGCAGGACGCCCAGCAGCGGGAGCGGGTGGGGAACGCTCAGGTCCAGGGCGCACACGCCGAGGCCGACGATCAGCAACTGCTGGGCGAGCAGAGCGGCGAAGACGGGCACGGCCTTGCCGGCGAGCATCTCCGCCGGGTGGAGAGCCGTGCCGCGCATGCGGTCCCAGGTCCGGCCGAGCCGTTCGGTGAGGATAGAGCTGCCCGAGATGCTGAGCGCGAGCAGTGAGAAGGTGACCAGGGTGCCGACGACGGCCTGTTCCGTGCCCGCGGCCCGCCCCTGTGCGGCCACGTAGAGCGGGCGCAACAGGGTGAGGAAGGCGAGCGGCAGGATCATCCTGCTCAGCAGCGGACCGGGCTCGCGCAGCATCAGCAGCAGGTTGTGACGGACCAGGACACCCGTACGGAACACGGACTCACGCGGCCACATCACGAGCCTTCCCGGCTTCCAGTGCACGGTAGAGGTCGTCCAGACTGGGACGGCGTACGTCGACGGAGGTGGGCGTACGGCCCGCGGCGAGCAACGCGGCGAGGTCGGCGCCGGGATCGACGGTCGGCAGACGCAGTTCGGGCTCGGCGGGGTCGGCGAAGGTGACCCTGAGCTCGCCGGGCAGCCCTCGTGTGAGCTCCTGCTGGGTGCCGCGCGCGACGACCCGACCGGCTCGGGCGAGCGCCATCGTCGCGTCGAGATCCACGAGTTCCGGAAGGTAGTGGGTCGTGTAGAGGACCGCGGCCCCCGCCTCGGCGCGGGCCTTGACCGCTGCCAGCAGGGCCGAGCGGGTCTCCGGATCGGCGCCCGCGGTCGGCTCGTCCAGCAGCAGCAACGGCGGCGAGCCCACCATGGCGGTGGCCGCCTGGACGCGGCGGCGCTGGCCGCCGGACAGGACGCCGGCGGGCCGGTCCGCGAGCGGGGCGAGGTGAAGCTCGTCCAGGACGCGGGCGATCTCCGTGTCCCGGCGCCGCCCGCGCAGCCCGGCCAGTCCGGCGAACAGCCGCAGGTTGTCGCGCACGCTGACGCTGTTGTACAGCGCGAACTCCTGCGGAGCCACGCCGAGCAGCCGGCGTACGGCACGACCGGAACGACCTGCTATGCGTACGTGGCCGGCATCGGGGCGTACGAGGCCGGTGACGACCTCGACGAAGGTCGTCTTGCCCGCTCCGTTGTGCCCGATCAGGCCGACGATCTCGCCGGACGCGACCGCGAGGTCGAAGCCGTCGAGCGCGGTACGCCGGCCGTAGCGCTTCACCAACCCTTCCGCGACGAGCATCCCGCCTCCATCAGGTCTACGCCGTATACGTCTACACTGTATACACGTGAGTGGCAGGAGGGAAGAGATCCTGGACGCCGCGCTGGCGATCGCCGACGAGCACGGCATCGGCAAGGTCTCCATGCGTGCGCTGGCCGAGCGTGTCGGAGTGACGCCGATGGCGCTCTATCGGCACGTCAGCGACAAGGCCGAACTCCTGGACGGCATGGTCGGCCGGCTTCTCGCCGGGCTCCTGCCGCCGGACGCGGGGAAGGGTCAGGCATGGGACGAACGGCTCGCCGCCCTCGGGCACGCCGTCCGTACGATGACCCGGCGACATCCCTGGGCGGCGCAATTGCTCTTCTCCCGTCCGGCGGTCACACCGGACGCCGTGCGGGTTGTGGACCTCATCTACACCGCGCTTATCGAGGCCGGGGTTCCGGACCGCGAGGTGCCCCGGCTGGAGCGCCTGATCGCCACCTTCGTGATCGGTTTCGCCGCCTCCGAGGCCTCCGGCCGCTTCGGCGCCGGCTCCCTCGACCCGCGCGGCCGCCGCGGCCGGCTGCCCGAGGGCGAGCTTCCCGGCCACACCAGGCTCGCGCCGTGGCTTGACCTGCCGTCCGACCTCGACACGGAGTTCGAGGCCGACCTGGACGACCTGCTGCGTCTGATCAAGACGGTCGCGGGCGGGCAGGACTGACCGCAGGCTCCCGCAGCGTGCACGCCTCGTGATCCGGCGACGCCGGCGGCTCCCCTGGATCAGTCCTCGGGAACCCGCTGGATGAACGCGGTGAGGCCGTCCCCGTCGAGGAGGTCCACGGGGCGGACGGTCTCGTTCGAGCGGACGTAGTGGAAGGCCGCCCCGACCTTCTCCAGCGGCACCCCGGCCAGCGCGGCCCAGGCCACCCGGTAGGCCGCGAGCTGCACCGACGCGGTCTCTGCTGCCCTGCCCTGCGGCCGTTCTCCGGTCTTCCAGTCGACCACCACATAGCCGTCGCCCTCGCGGAAGACCGCGTCCATCCGCCCGCGCA
The DNA here is from genome assembly GCF_014892245.1 of Microbispora sitophila. NCBI lineage: Bacteria > Bacillati > Actinomycetota > Actinomycetes > Streptosporangiales > Streptosporangiaceae > Microbispora > Microbispora sitophila. The sequence goes on from NZ_JADBGC010000010.1 coordinate 53,209, forward strand.
CCAGGCGGTCGCCGATCATGGTCTCGAACGGGATCTCCAGGTCGACCGGCTCACGCGCGGCCCACTCGCTCTCCTCGAACCGCTCCTGCAGCTCGGCGAGCTGGACGTCGGTCTCCGACATCTCGTCGGCGGCGCCCGGCAGCTCCAGGTCGTCGATCAGGCGCTGCTGTCCCCAGCGCGACTCCAGCCACCGGTGGAAGGTGGTGCCCCTGCGGGCCAGCGGGGCGGGCCTGCGCGGCACCGGCCGGCGCACCTGCCGGGCGAACGCCGCCGGGTCCTGGGCCAGCGTGACCAGCGACGACACCGACAGCCGCGACGGCAGCTCCACGACCGCCCCGGCCCGCTGGCGGTTCGTCTCCCGCTCGCGCAGCAGCAGGTCGGTGTCGCGCGCCCAGGCCCGCATCCGCTCCCGGTCCCGGTCCCTGAGGAGCACGTGACCGTCGGCCGCCGTGGGCGGGCCGTCGCCCATCATCGCCTCCTCCACGAGGCGGGCGCCGTCGAGGATCGCGTCGCGCACCGTGACGGACGGCCACTCGGCCACGGGCGGCTCGGCGAGCAGCGGGTTGTCCGAACTCTCCGGATCCTCGGCCCAGCGGACGGCCCGGGCCCCCGCCTCGCGGATCTCCCGCAGGAAGTCCGACGGCTCCAGCGGCCGCGACGAGGTCCCCCAGCGGTAGCCGGAGGCGATCAGCAGGTAGTGCGCCCTGGTGACGGCGACGTACGCCAGCCGCCGCTCCTCCATCAGGTCACGGTCGCGGCAGCGCTCGTCGAAGGCGCCCAGCGCCTCCCGGTCCAGCCCGGCCAGCTCGGGCAGGTCCGCGCTGTCCCCCCGCAGCGGGTACGGCAGCTTGCGCGGGTTCTCCGTCCACCGTGAGTTGGTGACCGGGGTCGCGGGGAAAATGCTGCCCTTGATCAGCCCGCCCTTCTGGGAGGTGAGCTGCGACAGGCCCGGCACCACCACGACCGGCCACTCCAGTCCCTTGGAGGCGTGGACCGTCATCAGCTTGACCGTGTTGCTGTCGCCGACACGCCCGGCCTCCAGGCCGAACTCCTCGCTCTCCGCCGCCTTCAGGTACGCCAGGAACGCGCCGAGCGTCGGGTCCTCCGAGTCTCCGGCGAACCGCGAGGCGGAGTCGAGGAAGGCGTCGAGGTCGGCGCGGGCGGCCAGCGGGCTGCCTCCCCTGGCGGCGACCTCGACGTCGAGCCCGAGCCGGCGTTCGATCTCGCTGATCAGGTCGGGCAGCGGCTGCCCGGCATGGGCGCGCAACTGGCGCAGCTCACGGGCGGCGGCGGGCAGCCGCATCCGCGCGAGCGGGGAGAACCGTTCCAGCCAGTCGGGCCGGTCGGGCAGCTCGTCGAGCGCGTCGATCAGGCTGCCGCGCTCCTCGGCGAGGTCGGCGACGACCTGGTCGAGCGGGTCCTCCGGGCGCGGCCCTCCCCTGGCCGCCCTGATCTCCTTGTTGAGCTCGCGGGCCAGGTCGCCGAGCACCTTGAGGTCGGCCGGGCCGATCCGCCAGCGCGGCCCGGCGAGCAGCCGGACCAGCGCGTCCCCGGCGGTCGGGTCGTACAGCGCACGCAGGGTCGCCACGATGTCGGCCACCTCGGGCACGGTGAGCAGTCCGCCGAGGCCCACGACCTCCACGGGGATCCCCCGGGCCTCCAGAGCCCGGCGCAGGGCCGGGAACTGCGACCGCTTGCGGGCGAGGATCGCGACGTCCTGCGGCTGCAGGGCGGGGCCGCGCTTGGCCCGCTCGCCCTCACCCCAGGGCAGGCCGTCCGGGGCGCCCTCGCCGTGCAGGATCCCGGCCAGGCCCTCGGCGATCCACTCCGCCTCGTCCTCGGCCGTCTCGTGGAAGGCGCACAGCACCCGCCCCCGGCCCGCCCGGTTGCCGCCCGGCACCAGCACCGGCACCTCACGGGCCTCCCGCCGCAGGGGCGCCTGGATCCGGGCCGCGACGCCGAGCACGTGCTCGCCGTTGCGGAAGCTGACCGACAGCCGCCGCACCTGCGCCGGGTCTCCGGACGCCGCCGGGAAGTCCCGGGGAAAGCGGGACAGGTTGCCCGCCGACGCGCCACGCCAGCCGTAGATCGACTGGCAGGGGTCGCCGACCGCCGTGACCGGGTGGCCGCCGCCGTACAGCGAACGCAGCAGCACGAGCTGGGCGTGACTGGTGTCCTGGTATTCGTCGAGCAGCACGACCGAGAACCGGGACCGCTCGGACGCGCCGACCTCCGGGTGCCGCGAGGCGATCCGCGCGGCCAGCGCCATCTGGTCGCCGTAGTCGATGACCTCCCGGCCGCGCTTGAGCCGTTCGTACGCCTCCACCATCGGCAGCAGTTGCTCGCGGATGGCCTGGATTTCCACCGGCTTGCGCTGGTCCTTGACGATGCGCCCGGTCAGCGAGGCCAGGCGCTCGCGCAGCCAGTCGCCGATCTCGCGTACGTCCGCCGGGTCGCGCAGGTGCTCGGCCAGTTCCCCGGCCAGTTCGAGCACGGCCGCGGTGACGCTGGGCGGGGACAGGTCCACCCGGTCCATCGGCCCGTCGTACTGGCCGACCACCCGGGCCGCCATCTGCCAGGCGACGGCGGGCGTGACGAGCCGCATGGTGGGCTCGAGCCCCTCCCGCAGCGCGTGGTCGGTCACCAGCCGGGCGGCGTACGCGTGGTAGGTGGAGACCGTCGGCTCGGAGTCGAGCAGCTCGGGCTCGACCAGCCCGGCCGCCGCCAGCCCGGCCAGCCGCTGGCGCACCCGCTCGGCCAGCTCGGCGGCGGCCTTGCGGGTGAAGGTGAGGCCGAGGATCTGCTCGGGCCTGGCCAGGCCGTTGGCGACCAGCCAGACCACCCGCCCGGCCATGGTCTCGCTCTTGCCGGATCCCGCCCCCGCCACGACCACCATCGGCTCCAGAGGCGCCTCGATGACGGCCGCCTGCTCGGGAGTGGGCGGGAGGATCCCGAGCCGGCCGGCCAGCTCACCGGGCGTCAGCACACCTGTCCTCCGTTGTCGTTCACAGGGCAGGCGATTTTAGCGGCACAGGTGCGGCAGCCGTCGTTGACCGTGGCGACGAACACGTTGGCGGACATGCCGGTCGCCACCGTCTTGACCAGGCTCTCCGCCCAGTCGGGCTCGGGGTCGTCGGCGAGCGCCCGCTGCGCCTGCTCTCTGGCATCCGCCGACTGGCCGGCCGCCTTGCCCAGGTGCAGCAGGGACGCGCCGCCGGGCTGGACGAGGCCGTGCCGCTCGAACGCCCCGAGCGTCGTGGCGAGCTGATACACCCCGAGCTGCGGATGCCGGTCGATCTCGGTGTCCTTGGGCTTGCCGCTGCCGGTCTTGATGTCGATGATCACGGCGCGGCCGGCCTCGTCCCGCTCGACCCGGTCCACCCGGCCGGTGATCTGGATGTCGTGACCCGGCACCCGTACGGTGAACGCCTCCTCCACCGCGACCAGGTCGCGCGGCTTGTCCTTCTGCCATCGGACGAACCTGTCGACCATCTGCTCGGCGACGCGGCGCTGCTTGCGGTTGAACCACAGCCCGCCGAAGTCGAACTGGTCCCAGATGTCGTCGAGCCGCTTGACGTAGTCGGTGCCGTCCTCGGTGGCCATCGCGGCGATCGCGTGGACGACCGTGCCGAGGCTCTGGGTGACGTTCGACGATCCGGCCCCGACCGCGGTCTCCAGCATCCAGCGCAGCCCGCACTTGGTGAAGCTCTCCACCGACGACGGCGAGATCTGGACGACGTCGTCGGGCCAGCCGAGCGGCCGGTCGTCGGAGATCGGGGTCAGCGCGTACCACTCGCCGGGATTGGCGCCGGGCACTCCGGCCTGGGCGAGCCTGGCGAGGTGCGCGGCGGCCTCGCGGCGCAGCGCCTCGGACTTGCTCGTGTCGCACACGGCCGCGCGCAGGTCCGCGACCAGCGCGGGCATGCTGAGCCACCGCGCCCGGTCGTCCACGGTCGCCGCCTCCACGCCGCCGGGCAGCAGCTCGGTGAGGAACCGGGAAGGCCGTTCGTCGGTGTCCTCACCGCCGACGGCGGTGACGACGAGCTTCCTGCGGGCGCGGGTGGCCGCGACGTAGAACAGCCGCCGTTCCTCGGCGAGCAGCTTGGACGCCAGCGCGGCCGTCGCGGCCTGTGTGGTGTCGAGCGCCGAGCCGCCCGCGAACTCCACCAGCGCCTCGGTGCCGAGCAGCGAGCCGCGCAGGCGCAGGTCGGGCCACAGGCCCTCCTGGACGCCCGCGACCACCACCACGTCCCACTCCAGGCCCTTCGACCGGTGCGCGGTCAGGATCCGTACGGCGTCGCCCTCGGGGGCGGACTCGGCCAGCGAGTCGCCGGCGATCTCCTGGGAGGTCAGGTCGTCGAGGAAGACCGCGACCCCGGCCTTGGGCAGCCGGTCGGTGAAGCGGGCCACGTGGTCGAACAGGGCGACGACGGCGTCAAGGTCGCGGTCGGCCTGGGCGCCCCGCGCCCCGCCCATGAGGCTGGCCTCCGTCCAGCGCTCCGCGAGCCCGCTGGCCTGCCAGATCTCCCACAGCGTCTCCTCCGCCCCCTGGCCGTGCCGTACGGCCTCGCGGGCGGTCGCGATGAGCCGCGCGAGGCGTTCGGCCGGCGCCGCGACGTGCGGTTCGACGCCACTCAGCTCCCGGGCGTCGCGCAGCGCCGCGACCAGCAGCTCGTCGGACGAGCGCGGGGTGAAGGGCAGCCCCGGCTGACCTGCCTCCTCCACGGCGCCGGCCTCCGCGGCGACCGCCTCGTGCTCGGCGATCCGCAGGGCGCGGCGCAGCCGGCGTACACCGATCATGTCGGTGCCGCCGAGCGGACCGGTCAGCAGTTCCTCGGCGGTCGCCACGTCGAGCGTGCCCGGCGCGACGGCGATCCGCAGCAGCGTGATCAGCGGCCGGACGCCGGGCTCCTGCACCAGCGGGAGTTCGTCGCCCGCGACCACGACGGGCACGCCGGCGGTGACCAGCGCCCGCCGCAGCAGCGGCACGTGCCGTACGGCGCTGCGCACCAGCACCGCCATGCGCGACCACGGCACCCCGTCGAGCAGGTGCGCCCGGCGCAGCGTGTCGGCCACCACCGCGGCCTCCTGGCTGGCGCTGTCGGCCAGCAGGACCTTCACCTCGCCCGGATCCGCGTCCCCGACGGGGATCAGGTCGCGGTGGCCTCCGGTCCTGTTCTCGTGACCGGGTACGGCGGGAAGGCGGTAGGCGACGCGGCGGGAGGCCTCGAGCAGGGCCGGGCCGCTGCGACGGCACACGCGCAGCGCGACCACCGGGGCGTCCCGCCCGTCCCGGGCCGGGAACCGCTCGGGGAAGCGCAGGATGCCCTGCACGTCGGCGCCCCGGAAGCCGTAGATGGACTGGTCGGGGTCGCCCACGGCGATCAGGTCGCGCCCGTCTCCCGCGAGCTGCCTGAGCAGGAACTCCTGCGCCGGGTCGGTGTCCTGGTATTCGTCGACGAGCACCAGGTCGTACGCGTCCCGCTCGCGCCGCCGCACCTCGCCGTCGGCCAGCAGGCCGGCCGCCTCGCGGATCAGCTCCGAGTAGTCCAGCGCGGGCACCGGATCGAGGTCGAACCGGTCCTGGTAACGGTAGGAGAACAGCCCGGCGGCCTCCCAGTCGGGCCTGCCGTGCTCGCGGCCCAGTTGCACCAGCGCGTCGCCGTACAGGCCGCGCTCGGCCGCCCGGGACAGGAAGTCGCGCAGCTCTTCGGCGAACCCCCGGGTCTTGAGCAGCTCGCGCATGTCCGCGGGCCAGTGCCGCGCGCCGTCCTCCAGTTCGCCGTGCAGCAGCCGCCGGATCTCCAGCAGCTGCTCGGGACCGGTGAGCAGGCGCGGCGGCGGCTCACCGGCCAGCACCGCCTCCCGGCGCAGCAGCGCGTACGCGTAGCTGTGGAAGGTGAGGGCCAGCGGGGTCCTGGTGGTCCTGCGCATCCGTGCGGTGATGCGCTCGCGCAGTTCTCCGGCCGCCTTGCGGCTGAAGGTGAGAACCAGCACGCGCTCGGGGTCCACGCCGCGGCGCTCGACCCGGTCGACGACGGTCTCCACGATCGTGGTGGTCTTGCCCGTGCCCGGCCCGGCGAGCACGAGCAGGGGCCCGCTCTCGTGCTCCACGACGGCGCGCTGATGTTCGTCCAGCACGGGAGCCGCGCGGCGTCCCACACCCCCGCGCCGCACCAGCCGGTAGTTCTGACCACTCACAGCACAGCATTCCACCAGATCACCGAGGCAGATCGTGCCCGAATGCCCACTCCGTGTCCTCGTCGGGTGAATCAGCCGGCTGTCGTCACCCGTACGCCCGGCTCGGGGAGGTCGCCGCAGCGATGGGCCTGCCGGAGCCGGTCCAGCGTGCGGCCGGTCGGGGAGGCCGGATCGGCGGTGTACATGACAACCAGCAGATCGGGGTCCCCGGGCAGGGCCAGGGTCTCGTACGCGAAGTCCAGGTCGCCGAGCTCCGGGTGCCGCAGCAGCTTGGCTCCGAAGGTCTTCTCGGCCACCCGGTGCTCCTCCCAGAGGCGGGCGAAGTCCGGATCGGCGGACAGGTCGGCGACGAGCGGGCCCAGCAGCGGGTCGTCGGGGTGCCTCCCCGCGTACAGGCGCAGATGGGCGATGGTCTCGGCGGCCACGGCCGGCCAGTCGCGGTAGAACGAACGCGCCCGCGGCGACAGGAACGTCTGGCGGGCCATGTTGCGCTCACCCCCGGGCATGGCCGAGAAACCGTTGATCCGGTCGGAGAGGGCGTTCCAGGCCAGCACGTCCATCCGGGGCCCGATGACGCAGGCCGGCAGGGAGTCGGCCGCGTCCAGGAGCATCCGCACCCCGGGCCGGACATGGGCGATGGGAGCCCGCTGGTCGTCCGGCGGGCGGAGGAGACGGCGCAGGTGCGCCCGCTCGGTGCCGTCCATGCGCAGCACCCGGGCGACCGAGTCGAGCACCTCGTCGGAGACGTTGCGTACGCGCTGCTGCTCCAGGCGGATGTAGTACTCGACGCTCACGCCCGCGAGCAGCGCGACCTCCTCACGCCGCAGCCCGCTGACGCGCCGCCGCCCGTGTGCGGGGAGGCCGGCGTCCTCGGGCCGGATCCGGGCCCGGCGAGAGCGCAGGAACCGTCCCAGATCGCCATCCATGGGCCCAAGACTAGTACTGCCGTTACCAGTAAAAGGCGTGCGCTGGGTAAGCCCGGCACGCCCCGCCAGAGTGGCTCTCGTCAAGCTCGAACGCAAGGAGTCATGATGACGAGCTACGAGAACCTGGCCGGACGCGTCGCCGTGGTCACCGGGGCCGCCAGCGGCATGGGAGAGGCGACGGCGCGGCTGCTGGCCGCCTCCGGCGCGAAGGTCGCGCTGCTCGCCCGCCGCGCCGACCGGCTGGAGGACCTGGTCCGGAAGATCGCCGCGGACGGCGGCACCGCGCTGGCCGTGACCGCGGACGTCACCCGGGACGACAGCGTGACCGCCGCCGTCGACCGTGTCCACGCCGAGTTCGGGCCCGTGGACCTGGTGGTCAACGCCGCGGGCGTGATGCTGCCCAACCCGATCGACGACGGCCGCCTCGACGAGTGGACGCGCATGCTCGACACGAACATCGCGGGCGTCCTGCGGGTGACGCGGGCCTTCACGGCCGACCTGCTCACCGCGGCGGCGGAGGGCCGTACGGCCGACCTCGTCAACATCTCGTCGATCGGCGCCCACCTCGTCTTCCCCGGCTACGCCGTCTATGGGGCGACCAAGGCCGCCCTCACCCACCTGTCCACGAACCTGCGTGCGGAGTTCGGCCCGCGCGGCGTGCGGGTGACCAACATCGAGCCGGGCCTCACGGCGACGGAACTGGGCGACCACGTCGACAGCCCGGAGCTCGGGGCGCAACTGGCCGGGATGTTCCAGGTCATCACGCCCATGACCGCCGAGGAGATCGCCGACCTGATCGGGTACACGGTCAGCCGGGCCAAGCACGTCAACCTCCGTCAGGTCGTCGTGCTGCCGACGAACCAGGCCTGAGGTCACCGTGCGCCGGGCGTCCCCGTCTCAGCCACGCTCGAATGAGCGGCGTAACGAGCACCCCGATTGACGGGAATTACCAATTGTTCTCGACGCGCTTGTCCGGGAACACCGAGAGACAAGGCATCACGAAAATCGCCACCGCACCGGACGCCACTCGACACGCGACGGAATCAACCCGACCCATGCGAGAGCGTCCGGGATTGGCCTTGATCGCGGATAGCGTGCGAAAGGAATGCCGTCAGCTGACGGTCAGGCCCACAACGCCCAGGTCGGCCCGTAGGTGTTGCTCATGTAGGAACAGCTGTAGGAGGTCCACCATCCCCACTGGATGCCGAGGTTCCCGCCGTTGACGCAGTCGGAGTAGAGGTAGTAGACGTACCTGATGCTGTCGGCCTGAGCAGGGGCCGTCCCCACCGAAAGTGTCAGGCCGGCGGCCAGCGCCGCGGTGACGGCCAACGATCGAGCTTTGCCCATTGACTCTCCCTCGGGATTCGTGACGGACATCTCGGAAATCATGACAGCCCTGCCCGCCCCCGACGAGCCCCGGATTTCTGACGGCGCTCTCACGAAATCGTGAGCTCGCCACAGATCGCCGGAAGCCCACGAGATCTCTGAAACATTCACGTATCCGAAAGCACACCCGCTAAGAAGAAACCACATCCGTTGTGCGAGGCCGGGTGACTCGGGTCCGGACGAGGCCGATGAGCGAGGGACCGCCCCAGAAGCACCACAGGGCGATGACGGGATCGCAGATGGCGCAGCCGAAGGACGAGTCATGGGCGAAGGGAATGATCGGGCTGCCCTTGAGGTGGTGAAGGATGTCCCACCCGGTGTGCAGCAGCCAGGCGATCCCGATGAACGTCCACGACTCCAGGCCGCGGTAGGCGCAGTACGCGACGAGGGCGGTGAAGGGGAACTCCCAGCCGCCGAGGCCCCCGCCGCTGAGATAGGCGGCCCCCGCTCCGGCCACCATGATGGCGTTGAAGCGGCGGCGGTGCGGTTCGGGGATCAGCGACATCAGCACGGCGTAGGCGAGGCCGATCAGGATCGGCATGACAAGACTCATGATCGTGCGGCTTTCTGGAATGGCTCTCGATGGCGCGAGCAGACGGCCGGCACCGCGAATGGTGACGGCGAACCCGCGTCAGAAAGCCAACCAGTCGGCCGGCGCCCCTTCCCAGGGGAATTGACGACACATGCCGACGGGATCCCGCCAGGCGCCGGGGCGAAATGCCGCGCCCCGGGCCGCATGGAGACGGCCCGGGGCGTAGCAGGCTTACCGGTCAGGAGGAGAACGCCGGGACCCGCCTACGCGGATGGACGTCCCTTGTCTGCCACGTCCCCGAGAGGGACATTGCGCAGGCTGAGCAGCAGGAGGAGGGCACAGCCCACGGTGAGCGCGATGTCGGCGACATTGCCGACGAACAGGCCGCCGTAGTCGATGAAGTCCACGACATGGCCCTGGGCGAAGCCGGGCGGGCGGAAGAGGCGGTCGAGCAGATGGGAGGTGGCGCCCCCCAGCAGGGCACCCAGCACCAAAGTCCACGCAGGCGACCGCAGCCGCCGCCCGACGTACAGGATGCCGGCGACCGCGGCGGCCGCCGTCAGGGTGAACACCCACGTCGTCCCCTCGCCGATCGAGAACGCGGCACCGGAGTTCAGCAACAGCCGCAACCCGATCAGCCGCGGGATCACCGTGATGCCCTCACCGTCCGAAAGCGCGGAGATCGCCCAGAACTTGGAGGCCTGGTCCACGAGAAGAACCACCGCGGCCAGCACGAGCATTCGCCCGTACGGCCGCATTCCCGGTCTCGTCCCCTGCGAACCTCGTCCGTCCGACACCTCTGCCTCGCAATCCGCGACGTTCCCGGTTCCGGTCAGGAGGAGAATACCTGGTCGATGACGCGGGCGGTGGCCTTGCCGTTGTCGTGCGGCGCGTAGGTCCGGACGAAGGCCGCGTAACGATCGGCCAGCTTGGCGGTCACGGTGTCGATGTTCCGCAGGACCTCCACGACCTCGGGCGAGGTCTCCAGCCGCGGTCCCGGGCGCTGCGACTCCAGGTCGAGATACAGCCCGCGGGACGAGCGATACTTGGCCAGGTCCGGCGTGAACAGCACGACCGGCCGCCCGGTCGCCACGAAGTCGAACATGACCGACGAGTAGTCGGTGACGAGCACGTCGGCGATCAGCAGCAGATCGGCGGTGTCGGGGTAGGTCGTGACGTCGATCGCGAAGCCGTCGTGCGCGTTCACGTGGGGGAAGGCCTGCATCATGTGGCCGCGGACCAGCACCACGTGGTCGGCGCCGAGTGCCCGCTTCGCGTCCGCCAGGTCGAGCTTGACGGCGGCGTTCCTGCGGTCGTAGTCGCGGTAGGTCGGCGCGTACAGGACGACCCGCTTGCCCTCGGGGATGCCGATCCGGCGCCGGATCTCCGCCGCCAGCACGTCACGGTCACCGGAGACGAGGACGTCGTTGCGCGGGTATCCCGACTCCAGGACCTCGCCCTCGTAGCCGAAGGCCTTGCGCAGCACGGACGACGCCCACGGGCTCTGTGACAGCAGCAGGTCCCAGCCGCGGACCTCCACGGCCTGGCGGTGCCACACCGGGGGCCGGGGCTCGCGCTTCATGTGGGCCTGGTCGCGGCCGATGTGCTTGACCGGCGTGCCGTGCCAGGTCTGCACGCACACCTGGTCCTCACGGGTGCGGAACCACTGCGGCATGAAGTTGTTGGAGACGATGTAGCGGGCGCGGGCCAGCGCCTCGTAGTGCTCCCGGCTGCCCTCGCGGACGACCGTGGGCACCACGCCGTCGCCGAGGCCCAGCTCGCGCGAGCCCGGCGGGACGAACGCGCCGTCCCTGACGACCCAGATGTGCTCGCCCTCGTCGCCGCGCCGCAGCCGCTCCTCGTAGATGGCGCGCGGGTTGTCGGAGTAGGCGCGGCCGTCGAAGGAGACGTAGACGGTGGCCTCACGCAGCGGCCGGGCGCGCTCGGCGGGGTAGAAGGTGCGGCTGAGCGCCCACACGCCCGCCGCGCTCCGCTCGTCGCCGGGCCGATCCTCGGCCGCCACGAGCACCGGCACGTCGTAGCGGGTGGCGACGAACCGGTAGACCCGGCCGCCGATGACCCGAGGGCTCTCGTCCAGGGCGTCGAGGGCGGCGTGGTCGAACCGGGCGGGCACCATGGCGGGGCCGTACCTGCCGGGCGGGGCCACCGAGACGTTCCAGGCGCCCTCGGCCAGCGGCACGGCCGATCCGAAGCGCGGCATCGCGCCGGGCGACAGCCGTACGGTGAACCGCTCGCCGTCGCGCTCGAGCGGCACGCGGATCGTGAGCCCGCCCCGGTGCCGCAGCACGAGGTCGCGCGGGCCCTGGTCGGGGTCGGGGTAGCGACCGGTGAGCGTGATCGACTCGTCGTGCCACTCGGCCGAGGTGATCACGGGCAGGATCTTGTGGCCCGAGATGACGACACGGTCGCGCCGGTCGCCCTGCACCGTGACCTCGCGCTCGCCGATGAGCAGGCGGGTCTCCTCCGCGCCCTCCAGCATGACGGCCGCGGCCGGGTCTCCCTTGGGCTCGACCCACAGCCGCCGGGACTCCGCGTTGAGCAGGGTGCCGACCGCGAGCGACAGCGAGAAGCGGCTGCCGCCCTCGACCGGGGCGAAGTCGGCCGACATGCGGTGCCCGCCGACGCGGGCCTTGCCCTTGCTGATGGGCCGGCCCGGCAGGAAGCCGGTGAGCTCGATGTTGTCGCCGTTCAGCTGCACACCGGTGAGCTGGGCGCGGGTCGGCTGGTAGACCACCTGCAGCGCCTTGTCGGAGGTCCACACGGGCCGCACCCACCAGCGCGGGCGCACCTGCAGCCCGGCCGGGCGCTCGGTGCGGCCGATCACCGGACCGCGCAGCACGCCCTTGGCGCGGGCGGCGCGGCTCCAGATGACGATCTCGGCCCGCCAGGTGGTGGTGTCCTGGACGGTGTGGCGGCGGCGCAGCACCCGCTTCGTGCCGCGCACCAGGGCCCGCACTCCGGCGCGCCAGCGCAGGGCGAACGGATGCAGCTCGGCCGTGAAGCCGGCCCAGTCGTAGTTGCATCCGGGTTCGCGGGCGGCGTGGGTGGCCTCGGGACGGTAGGTCCTGCGGGTCTTCATCGTGACCCGGGGCAGCCAGCGGGGGCCGTGCAGCACGACGGTGGCGCGGTTGAACCGCCCGCTGCGGACCGACAGGCCCGCGATGTAGGCGTGTCCGGTCACCCTCAGCCGGTTGCCCACCCAGGTGATGTCGTCGATCTGCGTGACCGGCACGAGGTCGGCTGCCCGCAGGCGCAGCAGCGAGGGGTCGCCGACCTCGACCGGCAGGTCGGCGTACCACCGCAGGCCCCGCCGGACCCGGCGGGAGGGCTCGGCCGCGGCGGCGGCGAGCTTGGCCAGCGCGTCGCTCTCGGCGAGCTCGCCCGGGTCCTGCGTCTCGATCAGGTGGCAGGCGACCCGGCGCCCGACCGGCAGCTCACGCTTGACCTTCGGATCGACCTCGGCGAGGTACGGCCGGAGCGCGTCGATGGTCTGGCGGCGACGGGCGGGCCCGCGCTTGGCTGCGGCGTCGAGGCGCAGACCCAGGGGACCGACGATCGCCTCACGGTCGACCTCCCGGCGCTGCGCGGGGCTCAGCCCCTCCGCGCGCACGAGCGCCACCAGCGCGTCTATCGGCTCACCCCGGTCGTATAGCTCCTGGACAGCCCGCAGTCGTTCAGCGACGACGTCGCCCGTGGGTGCGGGTGTCATACGGGAGGCACCACCCTTCGCCAGACCAGTGTTCAGAAAATGGTAATGCCCGCAGAACACTGCCGGACCTGACTCGCGGAAGCCTGTGGATTTCCTGTGAATCAGCGGGTGACTCCCCTGTGGCACGGGGTGACGAGCGGCACTACGCCGGGGGGGAGGGCGCCCATCCGACCACCCTAAGCGCGGCTTGTCAGCTCCCTGGTCAGGGCCTCGAACGGGCTATCGTGATCACCGGCGACGGTCAGGCGCGGCCGTCCCAGCGGGCCGCGCGCATGTCGGCGCGGGCGCCGCGGACGGGGGTGCCCTCCTCGCGCCACCGGGCCAGGCATTCGCCCTCAAGGCCGGGCGCGGGACTGCCGTCGGCGTGGATCACCCGCCACCACGGCACGGCCCCGCCCCACAGCGACATCACACGGCCGACCTGCCGGGGGCCGCCCTCGCCGAGATACTCGGCGACGTCTCCGTACGACATCACCTTGCCGGGCGGGATCCGCTCGACCAGGTCGAGCACCCGCTCCGCGTACGGCGGCGGCTGGCCGCGGCCGTCCCTCAAGCGCTCCACTCGGTGGGCCCGGCCGCGATGATCTCTTCGAGCTTGCCGAACTCATAGGTGGACGATCCGTTGATCTGCTCGACGACGCCGTTCCTGATGCCGTACGCCTCGCCGTCCTCACCCACGAGCCGCGCCCCCATGAGATCGGTGAGAAGTGCCAGCTGGGCGACCTGCCAGTCGGACCCGGGCTGGCCGGAGAGCCGTCCCGACCAGGTCGCGATCTGGTGCACGGAGTCGCCGTGGCGCGCGACGATCTCGCCCGCCTCGTGCGACCCGCGCAGCTCGAATCCGGCCCGCGCCGAGACGCTCGCGAGTTCGGCGTAGGCGAGCGGTGCATCCCGCTCTACGCGCAGCTCGTACCCCATGAGCCGCGACCCTAGCGAAATTTGACCTGGCTTTGTCACCGGAAACACGAACATCGGGAAGACCGCGTCCGAAATGCTGCAGAACGGCGGCCAACATGTGATCACCGGCGGCATCCGATCACCGGCGGCGCAGCGCGACGGCCGCGGCGCAGAAACCGCCGATTCCGAGGGCGACGGCGATGCCGTAGATCCAGAGCCTAACCGGATCCGGCCCCGGGCGCGCGGGCCCCTGCGAGACCGGGCCCTTGCCGAAATGCGCGTCGTCCTGCACGGACGACGCGTGGCCATATCCGGTCAGCTCCGCGGCCTTCCGCAGGGCCGCCGCCGCGTCCACGATTCCGAATCCGACTTTGTCGTCATAACCCGCGGGCGGGTGAGGACGGGAGGTCGCCGTCAAAGCACGCGACACCAATTCCGGCGACAAATCCGGATATTTCGCCTTTATCAGTGCGATAGTGCCCGCGACGAGCGCGCTGGCCACCCCGGTCCCCGACACGGCCCCCCGGCGACCCCCGGCGAGGGTGACGGGCACGCGGTCGCCCGGAGCGGCGACCAGGACCGACAGGTTGTCGCTGCTGCCCGGGAGCTTGGCGCCCTTGCGGTCGACGGCGGCGACGCCCACCACCCCGGGATAGCCCGCGGGGAACGCCCAGTAGGAGGTGCCGTTCTGCCGGGCGTACGGCGACCGGCCGGCGTCCCCCACGGCCGCGACGAGCACCACGCCCCTCGCCAGCGCGAAGGAGATGGCGTCCCGCTCCACGCGGTCCACGGCGTACGCGGGGACGGGCAGGCAGATGACCTTGGCGCCCTGGCCGGTCGCGTAGCGGATGCCGCGGGCGAGCGGACTGTCCTGTGTCTCCGCGGGTGTCTCCCCTGCCGGGCCCTCGGGCTCCACGGATCCGCCCTCAGGACGGCTCCGGGCCACGGGGAGGGACAGCACCCGCGCCTCCGGCGCGATCCCGGATGTCCCCCCGCCGCGCCCGCTCCCGGCGATCGCCGAGGCCAGCGCGGTCACGTCGTCGCCCGGCCGCACCGTGTCGTCGCCGAACATCGCGCCCGTCATGTCCGGCCCGCGCTCGACCCGGCCGCTCAACTCGGGCACGCCGGTGTCGGGCTGCCCGGCGCCGAGCAGGGCGACGGTCACGCCGGCGCCCTTGCTGACCTTCCAGGCGGCGGCGGCGTTGACGGCGTCGAGCGCCCACCGCGAGTCCTCGCCGCCGGGCGCCGGCGCCGCCCAGACCACCGGTCCGGTCCCGAGGACGACGGCAGTCAGCGCCGCGCAGAGGGAGGCCGGCCTCAGCACGCGTTCCCCTGCGTGCAACGGGGGACGTCCGGGGGCTCTCCGAGGGCGCGCGCGATGCGCCCGGCCACGGTCTCGGCCACGGGCCACATCTCGCTGTTCACCTGTTCCTCCAGGGGGACGGAGGCACGAGTCCTTCCGTCGGTGTACCCCACAGTGGAGAAGACGATGTACGGCCCGGCGCCCACCCATCCGGTGCGCTGGCGCTGGGCCGCGCCGAAGGTGTCGGTGACCGTGCCGGGGAAGGCCACGGGCCGCACGCCCACCCGGTCGTCCACGGGCAGTTCGCCCGCCGCGTCGGCGCGGGCCTGCTCGGTCGGCAGCACGGCGACGCCCACGGTGACGGCGAACGTCGAGGTCTGGTCGACGTAGGTGGCGCGCAGCATGACCTGGCAGCCGTACTTGCGCAGCACCGACGCCACCGGGGAATCGACCGCCGCGGCGCACGCCGCCTCGGGAGCGATGCCCACCCTGCGCGCGTACTGCTGGGCGCGGCCGAGCGCCGCGTACGGAAGCTCCTCGGGGAAGACCATGCCGGCGGGCCAGGCGCGCCACCGCCGGGCCACGTCCTCGGCCACGTAGCGGGCGCGCTCGGCGTCGGTGAGCGGCCTGGACCTGTTCTCCTTGATCAGCCCGACCGACCCCAGCAGCACGTTCACCGCGGCGACGGCGAGGACGACGCCCATGATCGTCAGGTAGAGCGAGCGGAGGCGGATGCCGCGCTCGAGTTCGGCCCGTTCCCTGGCCGCCTGGGCGGCGGCGGCCCGCCCCCTCGACGCCGTCCAGGGCCGCGCGCGGGCGCGGCGGGCGGACGCGCCGAGCGGCACTGCCCGCGGACCCGCCCGCCGGAGGCCGGACGGGGTCCGCGCCGTCTGCGGGATGCGGGACTGCTCGGGCGGCATACCTCGATGCTACGTCGGCAGGCCCGTCGGCCAAGGAGCCGGTGGCAGCGCGTCGTCCTCCTCCCGCTGTCGTCTGCGCGCCCGCCGCGTGAGCACGAGCAGGACGGCCACGCCCGCGCCTGAGCCGGCGAAGGCGCCGAGCGCGATGCCGCCGGACAGGAGGATCGCCCCCGTGTCGCGCCGTACGACCATGATCGGGTCGTGGTCGTTCGCGGCCGAGCGGACGGCACGCGAGGGGTTCTGCACGCCCGGCCCCGACGCCGTGGCGCGGTGGCGGGCGAGGGTGGCCGCGACGCTCAGCGCCCGGTAGGCGTTTACCACCCCGAACCCGGTGCCGGTGTTGTACGGCGCCCGGCGGGCCGGCGACGACGTGAGCGCCTGGGCGACGAGGGCGGGCGACATGCGGGGGTAGCGCGACTTGATCAGCGCGGCGACGCCGGAGACGAGCGCGGTCGCCTGGGAGGTCCCCCGGCCGACCCAGTACTCGTCGCCGGGACCTGCCCCGAGGACGTCGACGCCCGGCGCGGCCACCATCACCGAGGAGTTGCGGTTGGAGAACGAGGCCCGCCTCAGCGTGGACGTGACGGCGGCCACCGAGATCACGCCGGGGATCGCGGCCGGGTAGGAGTACGGCGCGGTCCGCTTGCCCGCGCCGTCGTTGCCCGCCGCGGCGACGAGGACGACGCCCTTGGAGATCGCGTACCTGATCGCCTTACGCTCGTCCTGCGTCGGCATGTCCTTCGACAGCGACAGGTTGATGACCTCGGCGCCGTGGTCCACGGCGTAGCGGATGCCCTTGGCGACCACGGCCTCGTACCGCGCGTCCGAGTTGAACGTGCGGAACCCCGGCTCCTCGTCCTCCAGGATCACCCGCACGGAAAGCACCCTCGCCTCCGGTGCGATGCCGATGATGCCGTCGGCGCCGCCGGGGCCGTGCCCGTGCCCGGCGATGAGCGAGGCCATGTACGTGCCGTGCAGGCGCACCGGCTGCACTCCGCGCGGGTTGGCCCCGGCCGTGTAGTCCCTCCCGGTGACGACCGATCCGGCGAGGTCGCGGTGATCCGGGTCGACTCCCGAGTCCAGGACCGCGACGGTCACGCCCTTGCCTTTCGTCAGCCGCCAGGCGTCGTCGACGTCGAGCGTGCGCAGCACGTCCTGCTGACTGAGCCGTACGTCGTCGGCCCTGGCCGGGCCGGGCACGAGGAACGCGCCACCCGACAGGGCGAGCGCGGCGGCGGACGCCGCGAGGAGCCTGCGGCGCAGCGCGGTCAGCACTGCCACTCCTTGGCCGCGCAGTCCGGGGACGCCGGCGCGGTGAGGATGGCGCCGACCTCCTCGGCCAGGTCCGCCGTGAACGAGAACATGGTCTCCCGCTGCTCCCCGAGCGCACGGGCCGGACGCCCGTCGACCTGCCCCGCCGTCGTCATCACGAGGTACGGCCCGGCCGTACGCAGGGTCAGCGACTGGCGCCCGCTCGCGGTGAAGCGGTCGGTCACGGTGCCGGGGAACGCGAGGGCGCGCAGCCCGGGGGCGGGCGACCCGTCGCCGGGGAAGATCGGGATGGCCGAGCGCGCTTTGAGCTCGTCGGGAAAGGCCGCCACACCGATCGTCACCACGATGCCCTGGAGTGCGTCGAGGTAGGTGGCCCGCAGGATCGCCCGGCAACCGGCCGCCGTCATCTGGCCGGCGATGGCCGCGTCGACGGCGCCCCGGCAGTCGGTGCGCGTGGAGATGCCCACCCGCCGCGCCGACTCGCGCGCGCCCTGCTCGCTCGTGTAGGCCAGGGTGGCGGGGAAGATCCGGCCGGCCGGCCAGCGCTCCCACCGCAGCGCCGTCTCGGCCGCCTGGGCCTCGCGCAACTCCGCGGCGCTCGGCCCTCTGGTCAGTTCGGCGACGGCGGCGCTGGCCGCGATCCCGCCCACGATCGCGCAGACGAGGGTGATCGCGGAGGCCACGGCCACGGCCGGCCAGGTCCGCGTCTCGCCCACTGCGCCTCCGTTCCCTTCGCGGCCTCCCTCCTCCAGTGACCTTAACGCGACCTACCGACCGCCATCCCCACAAATGCCCCCGGAAAGTACTTGACGCTTCGGAAAGTGAAAAGTACTTTCCTCACTGGAAAGAGGTGGTGACGCGAATGAACTCCGAGGAAGCGGCGCGGAGCCTGGCGACGATCCGGCAGACGCAGGCGAAGGCACTGTCGGCCGAGCCCTGGTTTCCCACCTGGTACGGCGTCGGCGTGGGGCTGTTCGTGACCGGCATGCAGTTCGTCACCGAGCCCGGCACCCCCGTCCCGGTGACGGTGGCCCTGGGGCTCCTGCTCGTCGCCGGCCTGGGCGCGCTGGTCGCCGTCCTGGTGCACACCCGCAGGATCAAGGTCCACCGCAGCCTGATGCGCCCAAAGATGATCGCCGCCCTGATGGCCTGGATCGGCACGGCGGTCGCGCTCTGCCTGGCCCTGGCCTTCGCGATCGACGCCGCCGGAGTGGCCTACGCCCGGACGTACGCCGCCCTCGTGATGACCGCGTACCTGCTCGTCACCGGGCCCCTCGCCGGCCGCCTGCTCACCGGGATGCTGGTGCGCCGGGCGGTGGGCGGCTCGTGATGGACCTCGACCCCGTCATCCACGCGCCGGCCCGCCTGCAGATCGTCTCGTTGCTCGCGGCGGCCGAGGAGGCGGAGTTCGGGTTCGTCCGCGACACCGTCGGCGTCAGCGACTCCGTCCTGTCCAAGCACGGCAGCGCGCTGGAGAGCGCCGGCTACGTCGCCGTACGCAAGGGATACGTGGGCAAGCGGCCCAAGACGTGGTTCAAGCTCACGGACAAGGGACGGGCGGCGTTCGCCGCGTACGTCGAGAACCTGCAGCGCATCGTCGCGCCCAGCGGCCTCAGCGTGGTGCCGGACGAACGCGTTTAGAGCGTGCACGGCGATGGCCGCCGCCTCATCGGGAGGCGGCGGCCGTCGTCCTGTCGTCGCGAATCAGTAGGTCGGCAGGCTGGGGTCGACCGTCTTGATCCAGCTCAGCACGCCGCCACCCACGTGGACGGCGTCGGAGAAGCCGGCGTTCTTCAGGACCGCGAGCACCTCGGCCGAGCGGGCGCCCGACTTG
The DNA here is from genome assembly GCF_014892245.1 of Microbispora sitophila. Classification (NCBI taxonomy): domain Bacteria; kingdom Bacillati; phylum Actinomycetota; class Actinomycetes; order Streptosporangiales; family Streptosporangiaceae; genus Microbispora; species Microbispora sitophila. The sequence continues at coordinate 72,210 of NZ_JADBGC010000010.1, forward strand.
CAGTGCAGCACGATCTTCTTGTCCTGCGGCAGCTTCTCCAGGGCCGAGCCGTTGAGGAACTCGCCCTTGGGGATCAGCACGGCGCCGGGGATGTTGACGATCTCGTACTCGTTCGGCTCGCGGACGTCAATGATCATGAGGTCCTCGCCCCGCTCGCGCATCGCCTCGAGCTCGGCCGCAGTGATCGTGCTGCCCGCGGCGGCCTGCTGCGCCTCGTCGGAGAGCGTGCCGCAGAAGGCCTCGTAGTCGATCAGCTCGGTGATCGAGGGGTCCTTGCCGCACAGCGGGCACTCGGGATCCTTGCGGACCTTCACGTCGCGATACTTCATCTCGAGCGCGTCGTAGATCATGAGGCGGCCGACGAGCGGCTCGCCGATGCCGGTGATGACCTTGATGGCCTCGTTCACCTGGACGGAGCCGATCGACGCGCACAGCACGCCGAGTACGCCGCCCTCGGCGCAGCTCGGGACCATGCCCGGCGGCGGGGGCTCGGGGTAGAGGCAGCGGTAGCACGGGCCGTGCTCGGCCCAGAAGACGCTGGCCTGCCCGTCGAACCGGTAGATGGACCCCCACACGTACGGCTTGCCGAGCAGCACGGCCGCGTCGTTGACCATGTAGCGGGTGGCGAAGTTGTCCGTGCCGTCCACGATGAGGTCGTAGCCGGAGAAGATGTCCATCACGTTGTCGGTCGTGAGAGCGACGTTGTGGATGATCACGTTGACCAGCGGGTTGATCTCGCGCACGCTCGCGGCGGCAGACTCGGCCTTCAGGCGGCCCACGTCCGACTGCCCGTGGATCACCTGGCGCTGCAGGTTCGACTCGTCCACGACGTCGAAGTCGACGATGCCGAGCGTCCCGACCCCGGCCGCGGCCAGGTACAGCAGCGCGGGGGAGCCCAGGCCGCCCGCGCCCACACACAGGACCTTGGCGTTCTTGAGGCGCTTCTGACCCGCCATGCCGACGTCGGGGATGATCAGATGGCGCGAGTAGCGGCGCACCTCGTCAACCGTCAGCTCTGCTGCCGGCTCTACCAGCGGTGGCAACGACACAGTTCCACTCCCGTTTTCGTGCCAATGGTCGCGCTCGGCTCCATGGGCCCATCACAAGCTCTTCTCACAACTTAACCGGGGTGGCCCCGCATTCCCCAATCACGCTGTTCGGCGCAGGGGCGTCCTGGTGTAGGCCAGCAGGCGGCGCGCCTCCCGGGCCACGAGCTCGGGATACTCCATCTGCGCCACGTGACCGGCGTGCGGGAGTGTGACCAGGCGCACGTCGCGGAAGACCCGTCCGGCCCGGTGCGCCATGCGGGCGTGGACCAGCCGGTCGCGCAGGCCGTACACGACGAGGGTGGGCACGGCGACCCGCTCGGCCTGCCGCCAGAGGTTGTCGGGGCCCAGGCGGAAGTACTCGCGCACGATCGCGCGGGCGCAGCCGACCATGGCCGCCCCCGCGTGCGGCAGGCCGTCGCGGCGGCGCAGCTCCTCTATCGCCTCGCGCAGCCGGTCCGGGTGGACCCGCCCGGCGTCGGCGTAGCACATGCTGAGCGTCGCCTGGACGCGCCGCTCCGGCGGCAGCGCGCTCAGCCAGCGGACGGCCAGCTCGCCCAGGCGCGGGGCGGCCGACATGGCGATCCTGGCCGGGCCGTACCTCGGCAGCAGGTCGGGCAGCGCAGGCGAGACCAGCGTCAGCGACCTGACGAGGTCGGGACGCGTGGCCGCGACCCGCACCGAGACCGCCCCGCCCATGGAATTGCCGAAAAGGTGGACCGGCCCCTCCCCCAGGGCCTCGACGAGCCGGACCACCGCCCTGGCGTGGGCGGGGACCGAATAGTCGCCGTCCGCGGGCTCCGGGGAGTATCCGGCCCCGGGCAGGTCGACGGCCACCCCCCGCACCTCGTCCGCGAGCTCGCCCATCAGGTCGGTCCAGTTGGTCGCCGAGCCCGCCAGCCCGTGCACGTATATCGCGGTCTCCGGCGGCCCCTCCGGGGTCGTCCGCACGTGGATGCGCGCGTCCCCCACGTCGATGAGCCGGCCGGGCCACGGTGGAATCGGCTCGACACCCACGCGTCCTCCCCTGTTCGCATCGCGTTTCTCGACCATAACCCCGCCCGTACGCCGCCTCGGGCGGCACTCCCGCTACCCGAGGGACGCGAGATCGATCATCCGGGTTCGCCCCGATCAGCGAGAGCGACATAAGGGCAATATCACCCCTATTCGGACATTTCGAAATGCGGATATGAATCGCAATTCGGACCAAAGCGATCCTATCGGTGTCAACGATGCCAATAAAGCGATAAGTGAATGGCAAAAGCCGCCGACCGCCGTTTGTCGCTCGGACGGTGAGGAAAACAAGACAATGCAGGGATGATCCACCAAGGGTCATCAGTAAGGGCATTTTCCGAACGACTTGGAAAACGCCGGAGTGTCGGGGCAACAATCCTTCAAGGAGGACATGAAATGCCCAAGTTCAACAACCTGGTCGGGATCCTCGCGATCAGCGCCGCGCTCACCGGTGGTGCCGTCGCCCTGGGTACCGCTGTCGCCGCCACCAGCGCGAACGCCGCGACCGTCATGGGCGGCTACGTGGGCGGCGGTGGTGGCTACTACCCCTACGTGAACTACAACCGCAACCGGAACGCGCAGCGGCAGAAGAACAAGGGTCTGAACGGCAACAAGAACAAGAACAAGAACAAGACGAAGCAGTGGCAGCACGAGCGGCAGAACCAGGCCCAGAACCAGTTCCTGCTGCGTGACTTCACTCTCGTCCTCACGCCGTTCCAGAAGACGGACACCGACGCGCGGGCGCTTCCGTACAACTGGCAGTACGGCAGCTCGCAGTCGGTTCCGACGACCCGTACGAACAGCTTCAGCGACCAGTTCAACAACCCGCGTCAGGGCCAGGACTCCCTTGCCCAGCCGAAGACGAACACGGCCACCGAGGTCAACCCGCGTGTGAAGAAGAAGGACGTCGACGCGGACATCGACGTGGACGTGGAGAAGGAGAAGAAGATCGAGAAGGAGAAGAAGGACTACGACCGCGACTACCAGCCGGAGATCGTGCCCTGACGGGATCCGCACGAGCGGCCTCGGTAGACGTCCCGGCCACGGCGGGTGACGCACCAGCCGGCGGCCACCCGTACTCGTGACCTCCGGCCTCACCTGAGCCGGGGCCGCGAGCGACGGGAGACACGCGCGAGCGGCGGAGCGGCGGACACCCCGCCCGGCGGGACGGGTGGCGACCGGATGACCGTGAGACACGGCGCCGGCCCCACCCGTGTCCGCCGCTCCGTCCGCGGTCGAACGAGCAGTTGAGAGAGCAGAGCACCGGCGGCGTGTTCGAGGAGAGGACCGCCGGTGCCAGGCGAACGCATCGCGCCGCGTCACACACGACGGCGCCGAACCCACTACACCCGCCCTGGTCCCTCACCGGACCGGGCCGGGGTCGCGATATTCAGAGGAGAAACACCCAAATGTCCGCGTTGAAGAACATCGCCGGGCTTCTCGCCCTCGGCACCGCGCTGAGCGGCGCGGCCATCGCGCTCGGTGGCGCCACCGCCGGCACGGCAAGCGCAGCGACCGTCATGGGCGGGTACGTTCCCGCTCCGTCCGGCGGTGTCCGCTACGTCCGGCCGAGCTACAACCGCAACTACAACACCAACCAGCAGGCCCAGGGGCAGAAGGGCCGTAACAAGAACAAGAACAAGAACAAGAACAAGAACCACGAGTGGCAGCACGCCCGTCAGTCGGAGAACCAGAGCCAGTTCCTGCTGCGTGACTTCACGCTCGTTCTCACGCCGTTCCAGAAGTCGTCGAACGGCTCCGCGGCGGTGCCGTGGAACGCCCAGTGGTCGCAGAACTCCACGTTCCCGACCACACACACCACCGACTGGAACCAGATGCACAACCGGCCCTGGCAGGACCAGTCCTCGCAGGCCGACCCGCGCACGAACACGGCCACCCAGGTCAACCCGCAGGCCAAGACCAAGGATGTCGACGTCGACGTCGACGCCGACATCAAGAAGAAGGAAGAGGAGAAGAAGAAGAAGGACGACTACGGGCGGCCGGGGTACGACGCCGTCCCCTGATCCGCGGCGTCCTTCGCACGGCCGGGATGACCGGTCGCGCTGAGCCCCGGGCCACCGGCCCGGGCGCCGAGTGAATGTGCCCGTGCTCACCGGGGCGTGGAGTTCGCGCCCATCGTGGGCACGGGCACTTTTCGTCCCCCCCCTCTTCGACCACTCTTCGCCGCACCCACCCCAGGGCCCGTCATCGGGCCCCGGCTTCCCTCAGTCGCCACCTCGGGGATCTCGCCCACCCCACGCCCGCCCCAGGCTCCGCCCGCGGGCACGCCGCCACAGGGGTCGCCTCGCCCGCCGCAGCCCGCTCCACGCCCTCTCGAACGCCCGCCTGAAACGCCCCTGGAACGCCACCACGCGAGACTGTCCGCCCCCGTGCGATCCCAGCGCCCGCCGGCCTGCCACCCGCGCTCTGCGGCGTCTCGGGCTCCACTCGGCGTCCCGCATTCGAATCGGACATTACGGGACAAGTCGCCCTTTTTGCTTCCAATTCGTTCCATAGCCTGCTAATAGCTGATCAAAAGCCATAGAGGCGCGTTTGTCGGGTGATGCCGCCGGACATCAACGTATCGCAGGAACCCGGCCCACGGGGGCCATAGAGATATTTCTCTCGAATCTCCACCGAGAAATATCGAAGGATGCGGGGAATTCCAATCCTTTTCAAGGGGGACAGCAATGCCCAAGTTCAAGAAGGTTCTCGCCGGACTCGCACTCGGCACCGCGATCGCGGGGGGCGCGATCGCCATGAGCGCCACAGCCGCGAGCGCCGGCTGCGGAGACGGCTTCTTCGGTATGGGCGGCATGCCCTGCAACAACAACAACTTCGTTCCCTTCAACTGTAACAACAACAACAACTGCCAGCCCTTCAACAACAACAACTGCAACAACAACAACTGGTGCAACAACAACCAGAACAACAACTTCTGGAACAACCAGAGCTTCTGGAACCAGAGTGCGTTCTGCGACAACCTGGACAGCGACTCCAACTTCGCCATCGTCGGCCCCTGCGCCACGATCGCCTTCAGTGACAAGACCAACCGCGACAGCAACTTCTTCAACAACGGCTGGTTCAACAACAACTGCTGGTGGAACAACAACCAGAACAACTGCTTCAACAACAACAACAACAACGACAACTTCTGCAACTGAGAAAGGCGGGGCCGGCAGCGGCCCTGCGCGACAGCGCCGCTCGGAATCCTGCCGGGTGAACGGATGACCGAACCGGCCGGCCACACGGTCCTCCACCGCCTCGACAGGAGAACGGCGCCCTGAGGCGCAGTCACGTTCCCGCGGCATCGAAAGCTCCGTGAGCGCTCGACACTTCGGGAACGACCGTTCGATCAAGCAGAAACAAGGGCTCCGGTGAGACTCTCGCCGGAGCCCTGACTTTTTCCCCCGTACGGCGGGCTCGGCGCGGAGCCCTAAGCGGCATATTCGCGTGCCGGTTCCGGACAGCACGGAACCTCCAGAACGCCTTTCCCGGCCTGGCCGGATCGGCCGCGGCCATCCGGCAGCGGCACGCAGGCGGACGACGCTCACAACGCCACAGGCGCTCAGGCCGTCGCCTCCGTTTCCGTCTCACGGCGAGCTCCGACGCGTGAGCACCCGTGCCGGAAATCGGTCAATCGAGACATTTCTCTTCTAATACCTCTAAGTCAGTTCATAAGAGTCTAACTAGTGATCAAAAGGCTTAGATGCCCGTTTGTCAGGCCAGCACGCTGGAAATCATGACAGCACAGGAAGTTAGGGCTCAATTGAGAGCCCGAAGGACATTTCTCTCAGAAATGCCCTAAACAAATTCAGGGATACTGAATCCTGTCAAGGGGGACACGCATGTCCAAGCTCCACAAGATCATCGCTGGTCTCGCGCTCAGCACCGCCGCCGTCGGCGGCGCGCTCGCCCTGGGCGCCGGTGCCGCCGGCGCCGTGACCAGGACCGGCGATGTCGACCGTCCCATCGTCCGGGATGGCCTGGCCAACGGCGTCGACGACAGCACGGGCGGCATCGCCCAGGGCAACAGGGGTATCGGCGATCGTGGTGATCGGGAGAACGTCTTCCCTGTCTTCTTCAACCCGAACAACAACAACAACAACTTCGATAGGAACGACCGCAACCAGAACTTCAACCAGGACGACAACAACAACTGGTGGAACAACCAGAGCTTCTGGAACCAGGGGGCGTTCTCTGACAAGCGGGACGACTTCTCCGGCTTCGGCCTCGTCGCCAAGGACGTCGCGATCGGCTTCCAGGACAAGGAGAACAAGGACAACACCTGGTTCAACAACAACTGGTGGAACAACAACAACTGGTGGAACTGCAACGACAACAACTGGTGGAACCACAACAACAACGACCGCGTGAACTGAGAAGGCAGGTCCAGCGGCTCCTGCGAGACGATCGCGCCGTTCCGAGAAGGTGACGGATCCGGAAGACCTCCCACGAGGCCTCCGACTCCGACTCACGGACTGGCGCCGTTGAGTGCAGAGACACGTTCCCCGACCGGCCGGCCGCTCGCTCACCGAGCGACGGCGGCCTGAACGGGAGCGGCCGTCAATCCTCCTACAGTGACAATCAAGGGCTCCGGCGGGAAGGTTCCGCCGGAGCCCTGCTCTTTCCCCTGACCGCGGTCATCGCCACCGCCCGCTTCCCTCCGCGGCCTTCCTCCGCTCGCCATCGCGGCCGCTCCCCGACCAGCCCCACCGATGGCAAAGGCAGGTAAGCCTCTACCCCCGCTCGCCGGGCGTCAGGACGCGGCCACGCCAGGGGGGCAAATCGTACCTATCACTACATAAGGCGCATTATCCATCGAATCAAGCCTATACGCAGCTAATCATTAATCAAAAGCAGCAGACGTCAGTTTGTCGGACCGCCCGGCAGGAAATCACCCTAGCGTCGGAAGCAAGGCTCAATAAGAGCCATGAAGAAATTTCCGCCCGTCGCAGGCGGGTGGGAAATACCGATAGACACAGGGCAATTCGAAATCGAATCCTGTCAGGGAGGAACCATAATGCCCAACCTCAAGAAGATCTTCGCAGGGCTCGCGCTCAGCACCATGGCCGTCGGCGGGGCCGTCGCCATGGGCGCCACGGCCGCCAGCGCCGACGACAACCCCTTCTGGGTCAAGAAGGAGGACCGCCCCATCGTCAAGGACGGCGCGGCCAACGGCGTCGACGACAGCACGGGCGGCATCGCCCAGGACAACAAGAAGGAGGACTTCCCGCACCCGTTCTCCCCGAACAACAACCGGGAGCGCAACGACCGCAACCACAACATCAACGACCGCAACCAGAACAACTGGTGGGACACCAACAACTGGTGGGGCCAGAACCTCTACAAGGACGACAAGGCTGAGCACGACGCCTTCGGCCTCGTCGCCAAGGACGTCGCCTTCGGTTTCCAGGAGAAGGACGACAAGGAATTCAACTGGCTCAACAGCAACTGGTGGGCCGACCAGAACTGGTGGGACCACAACAACAACGACTGGTGGAACCGCAACGACCGCGAGCACAACAACAAGGACAACAACCACAACAACAACGTCTGATCCGCGAGGCCTGACGCCTCGCGCGACACCGCGCCGTCCGGTCGGGTGACGCTGGAGCCAGTGGGCGGGACCGCCCACGAATTCCTCTCCGCCACCGGCCGGGGACGACGGCGCCGGTGAGTGCAGCCAGGTGTTTCCAGCGCCTCCGCGCGTCGAGCGACAGGAGGCCTGAAAACACCGTCCATCGGATGGCATGAGACAAGGGCTCCGGCGAGATCCTCGCCGGAGCCCTGACCTTTGCGGGCCCGATCCCGCCCTCGCCGCCACCTCACGCGCCGCCCTGAGGGGACCGGCTTCCGCAGGCCGAAGCGAACCCGAACTGGGGATTGACAGACACCGCGACGGGGAAGCGAAGCCCGCCCTACCCCGGATCGCGCACGGACACGTCAGGCACGCACGTCGATCAGGTCAGCGGTCGCCTAACCCGGGGCATCGCGCCACAACGCGAGCCCAAATCCCCTCCGGCCGAGTTTGCCGGGAGGCCGCATCGGCAATTAAGACGCCACGGGCGATGAACGGACATACCGGACATCGCCTAGGCATTTCCGACAGTCACCGGGAATGTCGCACTCGGGCACTCCATCCTTCGAGGAGGACCTCAATGCCCAAATTCCGGAACGTCATCACCGGTCTGGCGGTCAGTACGGTAATGGCCGGCGGCGCGCTCGCTCTGACCACCACCGCCGCCCACGCCACCACCCCGACCACCACCACCATGTCCGGTACCTGGTGGCACGGCCCGGACGGATGCGGACGTCGCGGTCGCGGCTGCCGTAACACGGCTGTCAACCGCAACGACTTCCGCTTCTTCAAGTTCAAGAAGGAAAAGAAGATCAGTCGGCCCGTCGAGGCCAACGCATCCGGTGACGCCGTCCTCGAGATCGACGGCGACGACGACGACTGACACTGACGGGTGAACCCACTCGTACGGGGCCGCCGGCGCGAAGCCGCGGTGTCCGAGCCCGCCCTGATCACGCCTCCGCCACCTCCGTGGCGATCGGGCGGCGGTGAACGGGCGGCCGAGAGCTTGCGGCCCTGCACGAATCGCCCACCTTCCGTTCCGTGAAGAAAGCCCCGGCGGAAACGCCCGCCGGGGCTCCTCCGAAACAACCCAGGCTCAGGCGGAGCGGCGGGTCTTCCGCTTCTTCGGCGCCTTCTCCTCCTCATCCGCACCGTCGGAGGCGGCCTTCCTGGCGGCGGCGCCGGAGGCGGCGGCCTTGGTCTTGGCGGCCCTGCCGGGTGACTTGGCCGCGGTCGCGCCCTGGCGCTCCCGCTTGGCCGCCTCGACGCTGGCCCGCAGCGCGGCCATGAGGTCGACGGCCGGCCCGGCCTCGGCGGGGGCCTCGGGGGCGACGACCTCCTTGCCCGCCACCTTGGCCTCGATGACCTCCTGCAGCGCCTCCCGGTAGGCGTCCTTGTACTCCGCGGGATCGAAGTCCGCCACCATCGTCTCGATCAGGGACTCGGCCATCTTCAGTTCCTGGGGACGTACGTCGACGTCCTCCTCCAGGAAACCGAAGTCCGCCTCGCGGATCTCGTCCGGCCAGAGCATGGTCTCCAGCACGAAGACGCCGTCCCGGACGCGGAGCGCGGCCAGCGACTCGCGCTGCCGCAGGGCGACCTTCACGACCGCCACCTGTCCCGACCGCTCCAGGGCGTCCCGCAACAGCACGTACGGCTTGGCGCCCTGCCCGTCCGGCTCCAGGTAGTAGGACTTGGCGAAGTAGATGGGGTCGATCTGGTCCGCGGGGGTGAACTGCAGCACGTCGATCCTGCGGGAGGTGGTCAGCGGCAGGTCGGCGAAGTCCTCGTCGGTCAGCACGACCATCTCGCCGGTCGCGAGCTCGTATCCCTTGGCGATGTCGGAGTAGGGCACCTCTTCGCCGTCGACCGAGCAGACCCTCTTGTACTTGATCCTTCCGCCGTCCTCCCGGTGCACCTGGTGGAACGTGACGTCCTTCTGTTCGGTCGCCGAGTAGAGCTTCACCGGGATCGTGACAAGACCGAACGAGATCGCGCCTTTCCAGATGCTGCGCATAGCCACATTCTCGTCTCTGTGTTCGAACAACGCTATGGTGGGATTCAAGGGAGTTACCTGATGGGCAGGTACCCACTATGGCGGTGCCGTATCCGATCGAGCCGATGCTTGCCATTCCAGGAGAAATCCCCCCCGACCCCGAGGCGTACGCGCTGGAGGTGAAGTGGGACGGCATCCGGGCGCTCGCGTACGTCGACGGCGGCGTCCGGGTCACCGGGCGGCACGGCGCCGACTTCACCTCTCGATACCCAGAGATCTCCGCCGCCATGGCCCCGCTGGCCGGGCGCAGGGCGGTCGTCGACGGCGAGGTGGTGGCCTTCGACCCCGAGGGCCGGCCCAGCTTCGCCCGGCTGCAAAGGCGCATGCACATCACCGATCCCGCCGGGGCCCACCTGCTCGGCCGGCTGCCGGTCTCCTACCTGCCCTTCGACCTGCTCCATCTCGACGGGCACACGCTGCTCGACCTGCCCTACCTGGACCGGCGGGCGCTGCTCGACTCGCTCGGCCTGGGCGCGCCGCCGTACTTCCCCTGCGAACCGGCGGTGCTGGAGGCGACCAGGCGGCAGGGACTGGAGGGCGTGGTCGCCAAGCGCCTCGACTCGCCGTACCGGCCGGGGCGCAGGGCGGAGTGGTGGATCAAGGTCAAGAACCTGCGCACCGCCGAGGTGGTCGTCGGCGGCTGGCGGCCGGGCAAGGGCCGCCGCGCGGGCGGCGTCGGCTCGCTCCTGCTCGGCATGTACGCCGGGGCCTCTCCGGCCGCGTTCCTCTTCGTCGGCCACGTGGGCACCGGGTTCACCGACGCGATGCTCGGCGACATCCTCCGTCTGATTGAGCCGCTCGAGATCGGGCAGAGCCCTTTCTCTGACGGGCTTCCGAGGGAGATCTCCAGGAACGCCCGGTGGGTCCGGCCCGAGGTGGTCGGCGAGGTGGCGTTCACGATGTGGACACGCGACGGGCGACTGCGCAACCCCGTGTGGCGGGGCGTGCGCGACGACAAGATCCCCGCGGAGGTGCGGCGGGAGGAGCAGTGATGACGGAGAAGGTGCGGGTGAAGGTCGAGGGCCGCCTGCTTGTCCTGACCAACCTGGACAAGGTTCTCTATCCCCACACCGCGTTCACCAAGGCCGAGGTGATCGACTACTACACCCGGATCGCGCCGGTCCTGCTGCCGCACCTCAAAGGGCGCCCGCTCACGGTCAAGCGTTACCCGAACGGCGTCGACGGCCAGTTCTTCTTCGAGAAGAACGTCCCCGAGCACACGCCCGACTGGGTCCGTACGGTGACCCTGCCCGCGCCGGGCAGCACCAAGGACCGCGAGGAGATCGACTTCGCCGTCGTGGAGGACCTGCCGACCCTGGTCTACTACGCCAACCTGGCCGCCCTGGAGATCCACGTGCCGATGTGGCGGGTGGCCAAGGACGGCGAGCCGCAGCCGCCCGACACCCTCGTCTTCGACCTCGACCCCGGCGCCCCCGCCACGATCGTCGACTGCTGCCGGGTCGCCGTCCTGCTGCGGCAGGCCCTGGCCGACGACGGCCTGGAGTGCCATCCCAAGACCAGCGGCCAGAAGGGCATGCAGCTCTACGTCCCCTGGGACCGGGGCCCCGGCACCTCCGACTACGCCAAGGCGCTCGCCCGGCGGATGCAGGCCGAGCATCCGTTCGTGACCAGCGTGATGGCGAAGAAGGAGCGGCCGGGCAAGGTCTTCATCGACTGGAGCCAGAACAACCCGGCCAAGACGACGGTCGCGCCCTACTCGCTGCGCGCCGCCCCGCGGCCGACCGCGTCCACTCCTCTGCTGTGGGAGGAGGTCGAGGCGTGCGACAGCCCGGACCAGCTGGTGTTCACCGCATCTGACGTGCTGGAGCGCGTGGCGGAACACGGCGACCTGTTCGTGGGCCTTACCGCTTAGCCCGGCCGCCACCCTGGCCGTAGTGTTGGACCTGTCGCAGCCGACCTTCGAACGGAAGGACAAGCAGATGCCCGAGATGGACCCCCTCGACGAGGTGGTCGAGGAGATCTCGATCGAGGCGCCGGAGGCCGACGCGGTCGAGCAGCACCAGCTCGTCAAGGTCGCCGACGACAGGCGCTGGCCCGAGCGTGTCCCATTCGACGCCGACCCGGCCGACGTGGCCGAGCAGGAGCGTACGGTCGACCTCGACGACGACGACTATCGCTGATCCGGATTACCGACACGTAGGATGAGGCCTCGGGGCGGGAGCCCCCGATGCGCATCTTGCAAGGAGACTGCCGTGACCGCTACCCCGGACGCCAAGCCCCGGGGCACCCGGCTACCCCGGATGGCCCGCCGCCGCCAGTTGCTGAGCGCGGCACAGGAAGTGTTCGTGGAGAACGGCTACCACGCGGCGGCGATGGACGAGATCGCCGAGCGGGCCGGTGTGAGCAAGCCGGTGCTCTACCAGCACTTCCCGGGCAAGCTGGAGCTGTATCTCGCGCTGCTCGATCTGCACGTCGACGACATGGTGACCCGGTGCCGGCAGGCGCTCGAGTCCACCACCGACAACAAGCAGCGGGTGCAGGCCGCCATCGGCGCCTTCTTCGACTTCGTCTCCAGTCAGGGCGAGGCGTTCCGGCTCGTCTTCGAATCCGACCTGCGCAACGTCGCGCCCGTACGGCAGCGGATGGAGCGTTCGCTGCACGAGAGCGCCGAGGCGATCAGCCGGGTGATCCAGGAGGACACCGGCTGCTCCAGCGACGAGGCGCACCTGCTCGGCGTGGGCCTGGTCGGCATGGCCGAGGTGAGCGCTCGCTACTGGCTGAGCAGCCACGGCTCGATCCCCAAGGAGGCGGCGACCCAGCTGATGGCGCGCCTGGCCTGGCGCGGTATCAGCGGTTTCCCGCGCACCGGCTGACCGGAATCCTGTTCGCTTCACGCGATCACAGGGCTGACCGCTCCCTGAGGCGACGACGATGGGTAGGGAACAGCCCTCGCGAAAGGGGAGCCCGATGGAAATAAAGATCGGTGTGCAGTCGGTGCACCGTGAACTCGTCGTGGAGACCGACCTGTCGGCCGAGGAGATCGAGGAGGAACTGCGCAAGGCGCTCGCCTCCGACAAGGGCGTCTTCTCACTCACCGACACCTCGGGCCGCCGTGTGGTCGTCCCCGTGGACTCGCTCGGCTTCGTCGAGATCGGCGAGGACGAGTCGCGCCCCGTCGGCTTCGGCGGGACGCTCTAGCGCGTCTCCGCGACCGCCGACGGCCGCGGGCGGCGCGCGCCCACCACGCGCGCCGTCCCGGCGGCGGACCGTGATCGGCGCGGGGTCAGGTGCGTCCGTAACCGCATCCGCGGGGGCGGCGGGTCAGATCCGCGTGATGGGGATCCCGCCTCCCGCTGATCGTCGGACAGCCCGCGCTTCCTCTCCGCAACACCGCACGCGGAGTCCAGGTGTTCGGCCCACATCTCGTCAAGGAAGTGCCGTAGCGGCGCGAGGCCCTCATGCTCGCACCGTACATCCGTTTGGCACGTTCGCGACCCACGAACGACGGACCGGCAGGTGCGCGGGACGGGCTCCGGCCCTCCCGATCGCCGCCGTTTCCCGGGTCGGGCCAGGTCAGCGGGGATTGACGGAGCGAATCACCCACATCGACGTCCCCCCGCGAAGCCGTGAGATCACGGGCCGGGCGTGAGGCCGAGGGCGGCCATCCGCTTGCCGTGCTCCTCGGTCAGCCTGGCGAACATCCGCCCGATCTCCGCCAGGTCCTCGCCCTTCTCGCCCACCAGCAGGGCGGCGAGCTGCGGCCGGGCGGCGGCGAGCCGCTGCCCCTGGCTCAGCGCCTCGCCGACCATGCGGCGCGCCCACAGCGCGAGACGGCCGCACAGCCGCGGGTCGGCGTCCAGTGCGGCGCGTACCCGCTCCACCGCGAACTCCCCGCGGCTCTCGTCGGTCAGCACCTCGTCCACCAGGGCGCTGATCGAAGGAGTGGTGTGACGCGCGGCCTCGCGGTAGAAGTCGCCCGCGATCCCCACGCCGACGTACGCCTTGATCAGCGCCTCGTGCCAGTCCTTCGGCCTGGTCTGGGCGTGCCAGGCGTCGATCGCCTCCACGAAGGGGGCCATGGCCTCCTCCGGGTCGACGCCGAGCGAGGCCAGCCGGTCCCGCAGCACCCGGAAGTGCCCGTACTCGGTCGCGGCCACGTCCCCGAGGGCGGCCCTGTCGTTCAGCGTCGGAGCCAGCAGGGCGGCGTCCTCGGCCAGCCGGAGGAAGGCGGTGAGCTCGGCGTAGGCGAGGACACCGAGCAGGTCCACAGTCCCGGGAGAGGAATCACTCATGGGTGCAGCGTACGGCTCCGGGGCATGCCCGCCGGCGCCGTGCTCGTCACCGGCTTCTCTCGCGACACAGCAAGAGCTTTTAGCGAGAAGACGCAGAAATCGGTTCCGTGTTGTGGTATCGAGTAGACTGCTTCGTGGAAGTGCGACCGCACTGTGTCGATCACCGTATCGATCCCTGTGTCGATCCGGGGCCACACCCCGGACCCCCAGGAACCACTGGATGCCGCGGTCGCTGATTCACGACGAGGGCGCGACTGTCCGCGAGGACCCGGACCGGGGAGGCTCTGCCGGTCGGATGTCCCGGAGGGCCGCCTTCGCACTGATTGAGGCAGGCCACGCTGACAACGACGTTCCGAGACCTGGGAGTCATCCCGGAGATCGCTGATGCGCTCGAGACCGAGGGCATCACTTCACCATTCCCGATTCAGGAGATGGCGCTCCCGCTGGCGCTGGCCGGCCAGGACGTCATCGGACAGGCGCGCACCGGCACCGGCAAGACCTATGCCTTCGGCGTCGCCATGCTCCAGCTCGTCGGCAAACCGAGGAAGAACCGCAAGAAGCCGCGCGGCCTGGTCCTCGTGCCGACCCGCGAGCTGGCCCTCCAGGTGACCGAGGACCTGGTCCTCGCCGCCGGGAAGCTGGGGTCGCGCATCCTCACCGTGTACGGCGGGCGTGCGTACGAGCCGCAGATCGAGGCGCTCAAGAACGGCGTCGACGTGATCGTCGGAACGCCGGGGCGGCTGCTCGACCTGGTCAAGCAGAAGCACCTCGACCTCGGCCAGATCACCATGCTCGTCCTCGACGAGGCCGACCGCATGCTGGATCTCGGCTTCCTTCCGGACATCGAGCGGATCATCAAGCTGGTGCCGGAGAAGCGGCAGACCATGCTGTTCTCTGCCACCATGCCCGGCGAGATCGTGAACCTGTCCCGCCGTTACCTCACCCAGCCGACCCGGGTCCGGGCGGAGAGCGGCACAGCCGAGGCCGAGACGACCACGCTGACGACGCAGCACGTCTACCGCACGCACCGCATGGACAAGATCGAGATCCTGGCCCGCCTGCTGCAGAGCAGGGGCGCCGGGCTCACGATGGTCTTCTGCGAGACCAAGCGGGCCTGCGACATGGTCGCCGAGCAGCTCAAGGACAAGGGCTTCGCGGTGGCGGCCGTCCACGGCGACCTCGGCCAGGGCCAGCGCGAGCAGGCGCTGCGGGCGTTCCGCAGCGGCAAGATCAACGTGCTGGTGGCCACCGACGTCGCGGCGCGCGGCATCGACATCGACGACGTCACCCACGTCGTCAACTACGACTGCCCGCAGGACGAGAAGGCCTACGTCCACCGGATCGGCCGTACGGGCCGGGCGGGCCGCACGGGCGTCGCGGTGACCTTCGTCGAGTGGACCGAGCTGACCCGCTGGAAGGTCATCAACAACGCTCTCTCGCTGGACTTCACCGAGCCCGTCGAGACCTATTCGAGCTCTCCGCACCTGTACGCGGACCTCGACATCCCCGAGGGGACCAAGGGCGTGCTGCCGCGCGCCCAGCGATCCCGGGCGGGTCTGGAGGCCGAGGAGATCGAGGACCTCGGGGAGACCGGACGCACCCGCTCCCGCGGCAAGTCCCGCCGTGGGGACGCCCGCGGAGATGCCCGCGACAACACCCGCGACAACACCCGCGACAACACCCGCGACAACGCTGAGGAGCGCCGCGAGCGCCCCGCCCGCACCCGCGAGCGGCGACGGACCCGTGGGGGCCGCCTCCACGACGCCGGGACTTCCCCCGGGGAGACGGCCGAGGCGCCGGCCCCGATCGAAGCCCCAGTGGAGGCCCTTGTGGAGACTCCCGTGGAAGCTCCCGTCGAGACCACGGTGGACACCACCACTGTGGAGACCGCTGCCGAGGCCGCGCCGGGGCGTCGAGGGCGCAGGGGCGCGAACGCGGCGGCCCTCACCGGCGCGCTGGCCGACGTCACGGCCGGACGGTCCGGCAAGGACAGCCCGGTGGATAGCGCGGAGGACGGCGCCGAGGCCGGTGCCGGTGACGGGCGGGAGCCGGAGGCGGCGACCACGCGCAGGACGACCCGCCGCAGGACCCGCGCCGCCGACCACGCCGCCGACCAGGCGCCCGTGGCCGAGGAGCAGGTGGAGGAACGCCCGGCCCGGCGCCGCAGGACCCGCGCGGCCGACACCTCCGACCAGGCACTTCCGGTGGAGGAGCCGGCTGGGAGGGCGCCGGTGAGCGAGGCCGCCGACGAGCCCGCCGAGCGGCCGGCCCCGGAGCCGGAGCCGGAGCGGATCATCCCGGCCAGTCCGTTCATGATCGTGTTCAGGTCCCCCGACCTCGCGACCGATGACGACGACCCCGCGCCGTCCGCCGCGACCGAGCGCGCCCAGCAGCGGCGCCGCCCGCCCCGGCCGCGGCCCCGCCGTACGGGGTGAGGGGCCGGCACAGGCCCGTTCGTCGATGAGCACGACCGCAGGGGCAGGGAGGGCACCGGACAACCGGCGCTCTCCCTGCCCCCGTTGCTTTGAGGGCCCGTGCTCTGAGGCCCGTGCGTTGAGGGCCGCTTCGCCCGCAGTGGGTATGACCTGGACAGGAGGCATGCGCAATGACCGTCCGAAACCCGCGTAGTCGCTTCGACAGTGTCGCCGGGATCTTCCCTGGGTATCGTGATGCCACGTGAGTGAGCGAGCCTTCAGCAGACGGTCCAGGGCGTGGGGCCACCGGTCCGGCCCATCGGTCCCCGGGATCCGGGGTGAGGTGGAGGAGGCCTCGTGAGCACGCCACGGTTCCTGACCCTTCCTCCGGGTGTCAGCAGTGAGCAGATAGAAACGCCGCTGGGCTCGTTCGCGGCCCTCGAAGCGCTTCCGGTCAGCGGTGTCCCCGAGCGCTGGCCCGCCCTGCTCGTCCCCGGTTTCACGGGGTCGAAGGAGGACTTCATCGCCGTGCTGCAGACGCTCGCGCAGGCCGGCCGCAGGGTGATCGCGGTCGACATGCGCGGGCAGTACGAGACCCCGGGCCCGGACGATCCGTCGGCGTACTCGTGCGCGGCTCTCGGCGCGGACATCGACGCGATCGCCGCGGTGGTCGGCCAGGGTGAGCCCGTCCACCTGCTGGGGCACTCCTTCGGCGGGCTGGTCGCCCGGGACACGGCGCTGAACGGCACCGCCAAGCTCGCGTCGCTCACGCTCATGAGCTCGGGGCCCGCGGGCATCGTCGGGCCGCGGGAGCGGATGGGCCGGGTCATGCTGGCCGAGCTTCCGGAGTACGGCCTCGACTACATGTGGTCGAACCGGATGGAGCCCGAGGCGCTGGCGGCGGGCGTCCCCGACGACATCGTCGCGTTCCTGCGCAAGCGGCTGCTCGCCAACCATCCCACCGGTCTCGTGGCGATGGCGCACGAGGTCCTGGGCGCGTCCGACCGCTGTGCGGAGCTGGCCGGGTGCGGGCTCGACCTCCTGGTCCTTTACGGCGAGCACGACGACGGGTGGCCGCCGCTGCTGCAGGCCGAGATGGCCCGCAGGCTCGACGCGGAGTGCGTCGTGGTGCCCGGGGCGCTCCACTCGCCGGCCGTCGAGGCCCCCGAGACCACCGCGGCGGCCCTGACCCGATTCTGGAACGCGGCGGAGAGCCGGCTGCTCCAGCACCAGCACGGATGACCCGGTCGCCATGCCCGGGACGAGCCGCCTGACCGCCCAGCCACCGGAGTCCGCGACGTGGCTGGTCCACGTCGACCGGACCATGTGGGTGGGCGGCGTGCGCGGCTTGATGCTGCAGGCCCTGCATCCGTTGGCGATGCGGGGCGTGTGGCAGAACTCCAACTTCCGGGAGGACCCCTTCGGCCGGCTCCGCCGTACGGCGGACTTCGTGGGCCGCGTGACGTACGGCAGTCCCGAGGAGGCGGAGGAGATCGGCAGGCGGGTGCGCGCGATCCACCGGACCCTGCGCATCCGCGACCCCGACACGGGCAGGACCCACCGGGTGGACGAGCCCGAGCTGCTGCTGTGGGTGCACTGCGCGGAGGTCATGTCCTACCTGGAGGTCGTCCGCCGTGCGGGCGCCCCCATCAGCGACCGGCAGGCCGACCAGTACCTCGCAGAGCAGCGGCGCAGCGCCACATACGTCGGGCTGCATCCGGACGACGTGCCCGGCTCCACCGACGAGATGAACGACTACTTCGCCCGGATGCGGCCGGTCCTGCGGGTCATCCCCGAGTCGGCCGCCGCCGTGCGGTTCCTGCTCTGGCCGCGCCTGCCGGAGAACATGCGCTTCCTGTCCCCGGCCAAGCCGGTCTACTTCCCGTTCGGCGCGCTGTGCTACTACACGCTGCCCGACTGGGCCCGCCGCCTGTACGGCGCGCTTCCCGAGGTGCCCCAGATCGCGGTCACGGCGGCGTTGCGGGCCTTCCGGCTGACCATGAACACGATCCCCGACTTCGTGCACCAGCAGGTGCTGGACGAGGGCACCAGGGCCATGCTGCGGGCCTCGCGCGAGCGTCTGGGCGCCGCCGGATACGACGTCGGCAAGGGCCTCAGGGCGCTGGTCGATCCTCGCCGCCATCCCGGCCCTGCGCGGGGCTGAGGCCGGAAGAGCCGGGCGTCTCGGCCAGGCCGTCCCACGGGAGCCGGTCGGGCGAGGCGGCCCGCCCCTCGGGGCAGTGGCGGCGGAAGTCGCACCAGGAGCAGATGGGGCCAGGCTCGGGCGGGAACAGCCGGTCGATCTCGGGCGGCACCGCGAGCGCCCCGGCGCCGTCCTCCCGTCTCGGTGCGGGAACGGCGCCCTTCGCGCGGCCCGCCCCCGCGTTCCCGGCCCAGCCGCGGTAGGCGTCGTCGGCGTCGGCCGCCTCCGTCGCGATGTCCTCGGCCCGGCGCAGGTGACGGGCGAGCGACTCGTCGGTGTGCTCCCACTCGGCGACCGTCCCGCTGGGCAGGTGGTGCAGTTCCACCCGGTGACAGGCCCGGCGCATCATGCGGGACGAGGCGATCGCGTAGACGGCCAGCGCGATCGACGAACGGGCGTCGTCGGAGGTCGGCGGGCGGCGGCCGGTCTTGTAGTCGACCACGACCAGTTCGTCCCCGCGCCGGTCGAGCCGGTCCACGCGGCCCGAGACGGCGATGACCGACGTACGCGTGGCGACGGTGCGCTCGACGCCGACCGGCTCGTCGCCGGGGTCCAGCGTGGCGACGTAGGAGGAGACCATCTCCCGGGCCCGGTCCCGCCACGTGGCCGACTGCTCCTCGTCCCTGAACCCCTCACGGATCCAGCCGTTGGTGAGCAGCACGGCCGCCATCACCGGCGTACGCCGGTCGTACGGCTCCCGCCACCACGAGGCCAGCGCGTTGTGGACGGAGGCCCCCACGCTG
Source organism: Microbispora sitophila (assembly GCF_014892245.1). Taxonomy (NCBI): domain Bacteria; kingdom Bacillati; phylum Actinomycetota; class Actinomycetes; order Streptosporangiales; family Streptosporangiaceae; genus Microbispora; species Microbispora sitophila. The sequence goes on from NZ_JADBGC010000010.1 coordinate 91,520, forward strand.
TTGTGCGCCCACGGGGGCCCCTTCTGCGGAGCGGGCCGGTCGAGATAGGTGAACCGGTAGCGACGCCTGCAGTCGAGCCAGGTGTTCAGCCGCGACGGGGTGCAGGTGTAGAGCCGCCTCGGCATGCCGTCGAGGCCGAGCTGCTCCACGGCCCTACTCGTCGAGGTTCAGCTTGATGCCGGACGCCCCGGTGCCGTCCACGAGCGGCGGCGCCGATTCGGCCTCCTGGGCGCCGGTCAGCGACCCCGACAGCCAGCGGTCGAACTCGGGCTCCAGGTCGCCGATCCTGCCCTCTTCGCCGTGCGCGGGAAGCACCCTCGTCTCGTGCGGCAGCGTGAACAGCCGCTCGCCGATCGAGGTGAGCTGGTCGGCGAGCGCGGGGTACTCCCCGCCGAGCTTGCCGGGGCCGTCCATGAGCAGGGTCTTGCCGGTGAAGACCGCGCCGAGGCCCTCGCAGTAGAGCGAGACGCCGCCCGGCGTGACGCCCGGCGTGGAGAGCACCTCCAGCTCGACGTCGGCCACGGAGAACAGTCCCTCGTCCTCCATGTCGATGTCGGGCCAGGTCTCCTCCCAGGTCTGCCGCCACAGGCGCTTGTCCTTGGGGTGCACGGCGATCACGGCCTCGTCCCTGGCCGCCACCTCGATCGCGGCGCCCACGTGGTCGGGCAGGCCGTGGGTGCAGATGACGGCGAGGACCTCGCGGTCGCCGACCTTCTCCAGGATCTTGTCGGCGTCCCGCGCCGGGTCGATGACGATCACCTCGTCGTCGTCGCCCACGATCCAGGTGTTGTTCTCGACCTTGTGCTCGTCGCCTTCGATGTCCACCAGGCCCGAGGTCACCACTCGTTCGATGCGCGCTGTCACGGCTCAGAACCTTACTATCCCTCGCGCTTCCGACCCGCCCTACTGGACATCCCCGTCGAGGCGCGGCGAGAAGGCGCCGAAGGGCAGGTCGAGCGCCTGGTCCTGGTCCCGCAGGTCACGCAGCGACAGGTTGGCCAGCGCGATGAAGCAGCCGGCTTCGACCGGCCAGGCGACCGTCCACAACCAGTTGCCGAGGGCCTCGCCCACGTAGACGGCCCGGTCTCCCGGCACTCCCCGCCCCGCGCACCACAGCGCCGTCGGATGGCCGCGCGCGTCGATCTTGGCGTGCGGGGGCCCGGCGTCGAAACCCTCTCCGGGGTCCGGGCCCGGCAGCCCGGCGTACGCGGCGCCGAGACCGATGCCCGGTTCCTCTGCGATGAGCAGCATGTCGGCGGGACCGTGGGTGACCGACGGGCCGGAGAGGGCGACGACGCTCGCCCTCATGCCGGTGCGCTCGTCACCGACCTCGGCGAAGCCCGTCACCAGCCATCCGGAAGGCAGCGGCCACGGGAGCCAGACGGGCACCCTGGCCGCCTCGCACAGGGCCTCCAGAGCGGCCCGTGAGGGCCGCCGGGGTGGCTGGAAGGGCAGGACGTCCCCGTGGGCGGCGCATCGCCAGGAACTCGACCAGACGTTCGGTTCGTGTAGCGGCCCGAAGCACCGCGGACATGTTGGCGCGGTTCTCACAAATATTCACGGTGCTTCCGTGATGTCCGTACGTCAAGAGTCTGCCCGTTATCTAGTCGTAATCTTGGTGATGTGCGGTGCATCAGATGTGTGGGCGCGATCGTCGCCGACGCCGACGGGCGTCTGCTGCTGGTGCGGCGGGGCCGCCCTCCCGGCGAGGGGCTGTGGTCGCTGCCCGGCGGCAGGGTCGAGCCCGGCGAGACCGACGAGCAGGCGCTGCGCCGGGAACTGCGCGAGGAGACCGGCCTCGACGTCACCGTCGTACGGCTCGCCGGGACCGTGCTGCGGCCCGCCCCCGGCGGCGCGACCTTCGAGATCCACGACTACGTGGCGACCGCCACGGGCGTGCCGGTCGCCGGGGACGACGCCGCCGACGCCCGCTGGTGGGCGCCGTCCGACCTCGTACGGCTCCCGCTGACCGACGGCCTCGCCGACGCTCTCGCCGAATGGGGGGTCATCTCCGGGATCATCGCTCCGTGACCGTGCTGCGCCAGATCGTCAAGTGATCGTCGGCATAGCCGGCGGCGTAGCCGGCGGACCTGCCGATGGCCACGACCCGGTCGCCGGAGACCGCCACCGCCCCGAGCCACTGCGCCCCCTGGCCGCCGAGGCCGTCCTGGGTGAGCGTCCGGCGCGACCAGTCCACCCCGTCCTCCGACACCCAGGCGGCGCTGTCGGTCTCGCCGCCCTCCGCCGGCGACCGGTGCGATCCGACGGCGACCAGTCCCCGCCCGGTCGCGGTCAGGTCGAGGACCGAGGCGGCGGCGTCGGCGGGCAGCGTGCCGTACTCCCAGCTCGCGCCGTCGTCCGTGGACAGCGCGGAGAACGGGCGGGGGCCGTCCTCGGTCATCGCGGTGCCGACGGCCACCACGCCGGCCTCGGTCGCGACCACGTGGCGCAGCCCGGCCGAGGTGGTGTCCGGTGGCAGGACCCGGCCGCGGGCGTTCCAGTTGAGCCCGTCGGAGGAGACCCAGACCACCCCCGTCTCGCGATCGGCGGTGCCCGACCCGCCGACCGCCATGAACCCGTCGGGCGTCGCCGTGACGTCGTAGAGGCGCACCCCCGCCCCTCCGGCCGGCATGCTGCCCGGCGCGGAACGGGTGAACCGCTTGAGGTCGGGGCTGAACCACAGGGCGGGCAGCGTCCCGGTGGCGGACCGGTCCTCCCCCGCCAGGACGTAGCCCTTCGGCCCGGCGGCCACCACGCCCGGCGCGAGCAGGAAGTGGCCCGCGGGCACCTCGATGGCGGGACCGGGCCGCCAGCTCTTCCCGTCGGCCGAGGTGACCAGCAGCGGCCGGGTCACCGCCGGGTCGGTCGTCGTGCTGCCGACGGCGAGCCATCCCCTCGGGCCGTGCGCGACGCCGCTCAGCGCCTGGCGCCCCGGTCCGCCCAGCAGGTCGGGGAACGCCGCGTCCTTCCAGTTGGCCCCGTTGTTGCCGCTCGTCCAGATCGCGGCATCGCCGTTGGCCGCGCCCACGGCCACGAACGTGCCGCCGGAGGCGGCGACGTCCGCGGTGTCCCTGGCGAGCCGGTTGAGCCCGGCGATCTCCTTGAGCGGCACGGTGTGCGCCGCCTCGCCCTTCCCCGCGGTGATCAGGACGGGGAGGTTCTCCACGTCGCCGGGCCCGCGCTTGTCGCCGCCCGCCACGAGAACGCCGGCGTCGGTGATGGCCAGCCCGCGCAGCGTCCCGGGGATCCCGCCGAGGTCGGCGCTCCTGGTCCACTTGCGCCCGTCCTGGCTGGTGTAGACGGCGTACCGTTCCCAGGCCGACTCGGCGACCGCCGCCACGCCCGCCGCCGACGCGGCCAGGCCGCGCACGCCCGTCCCCTCCGCGCCGAGCGGCCCTATCGTGCCGCACTGGGTCCAGTCGGCGCCCTCGGGCGAGCAGTAGACCCGGACCTCGCCGTCCTCCGACTTCTGCCGGGTGGGCACGAGCACGAAGCCCTTCTTGGTCACGGCCAGCGCGCCGGGCTCCGCTCGTACGTCGGCCAGGGCCGCGGCCGTGCGCAACCAGGTGCGGCCGCCGTCGTCGGAGCGCAGGACGACCGAGATCGAGTCGCCCGACCCCGGATCGGCGAGCGCCACCACTCGGTCGCCCCAGGCGGCCACCGCCCGCATCGCCCTGATCTTGTCGGGGGTGCCGATCTGGTCGGTGTCCACCCTCGTCCAGCCGACACCGTCGGGTGACACCCAGGCGACCGGGCCCGCCGTGCCGTCGCGCAGGGTCGTGGCGCCCACGGCCAGGAAGCCGGTCGCCGTCCGCGCCACGTCGGTGATCCTGTCCTGGCTCCAGAACGCGGTCAGCCGGGCGGGGTCCACCGCCGTCCAGGACCGGCCGTCGGAGGAGACCCACATGCCGCGCGCGGCCGGGCCCGCGGAGCCGGGCGCGTCGGTCCCGACGGCGAGCCAGCGGCCGTCGCCGCCCGCCACCCTGCCGACCGCCCCGGGCGCGGACTCGTACCCCGGGGCGTCGGCGACCCGGCCCGTCTGCCAGTGCGCGCCGCCGTCGGCGGACACGAGGAACAGCGGCCGGGCGAGCGGGCTCGTCGTGTCGCTGCCCGCCGCCACCACCGTCGCGCCCGCCGCGGCGAACGCGTTGAGCACCTGGCTGGAGCCGTTGCCCGGCAGCCCGGGCGCCGAGAACGCCGCGTCGCCCGACTGGCCGTCGCCTGCGGCGAGGCGCAGTCCGGCCGTGGACGGGCCGCCGGCCCACCTGACGACGGCCACGCCCAGCACGGCGGCCGCGACGAGGACCACGGCGATCAGCGCCGGAGCGACCAGCCGGGGGAACCGCCGGACCGGCAGCACCCGCCTGTGGCGGCGTCCGCCGCCCGGCCGGGGCGGGCCGACGGCCACGAGCACGTCGGAACGGGCCGGCCGGCCCCCCGGCGGGCGCCCGATGCGCTCGACCGGCTCGACCGGCGGCTCGTCGTGCTCGGGCTCGACCGGGATCTCGGGGCTCATGCGGATGCCGCCGGACTCCCCCAGGCCGTGACGCGAGGCGGGCTCGGGCGGCGTGTGCGCCCACACGTGCTCGCCGTGGTCCTGCTCACCGGGGTCGTGCTCGCGCAGCGGCCCCGAGGGAGGGGTGTCGATCTCGGGGGCGCCGGGCCCGTCCGGATTCTCGCGGGGGATCTGGGCACGCCGCCGCCGGGGCGGGCCCGAGGCGACCAGCTTGTCCGGCCGGTTCACGATCCGGCGACGCCGGCCCTCCTCCTGCCCGGGTGACTCCTTCGCCGCCTCCCCCGCCGACCTGGCACCCTCGCCATGCCAGGTCGTGGGGGCGTCCGCGGGGCCGGGCGGACCGGTCGCGCCGCGGTCGCCGGGCTCGCCGGGGTCCTCGGGACTTCGCCCGCCGGAACGGCTGTGACGCGGTTCGCCCGTCCCGTACGGCCCTGCCCCGTACGGCGCCGCGTACGGCCTGCGGCCGGTCCTGGGTCCGCGGTCGCGCGGTGCTTCCCGCTCCGGCCCGTCGCCTGCGTCCGATCCGGGGCGCGGGGCCCAGGTGTCGCCGGGTAAGTGCGGGTCGGGTGAGTCCGGGTCGCCGACCTTCCGGTATGGCCGGGTGTCCTCGTCGTCGCCCGGCTCGCCCGCGTCGTCCGGCACCGCGTCATCGGGAATCGGGGCGGCGAACGGAGGCAGCGCCCACGGAGACGGGCCGGGCGGCCGGTGATGCAGCTCCGGCGGGGGCACGGAGGAGGGTTCGCCGTCGCGTCGACGGTCGCGCTCGTGGGGGCCCGAGGCCACGCTCAGTACCTCCTCCCCGGAGAGGTCAATCCGGACCGTTCCACCTGTGGTACGGCAAAGCGATCACAGTGATACCCCATCACGGATCCAGAGCAACACGGGAAAAGCGTGGGGGCCATACCTCTCTAGTGAGATTTATCGGGAGAGGGTCTGAATTGCCCACTTTCGGGCGATTATCAGCACGCCGATGCCGAAAACCGCGAACTGGACGGCCGATCCGATCAGCGCCTCCCAGGGCACCTCGCCCTGTTCCATCGCGCTCCCCATGTCCCCCGAGGCCGCGACGACTCCGAACGCCACGACGTTGTTGGTCGCGTGCAGGGCGATCGGCGCCTCCAGTCCGCCGGTGCGGACCGCCAGCCACCCCATGAGCATGCCGAACGCGAAGACGTAGGCGATCCCCCAGCCCGTGTAACCGTGCGAGGCGGCGAAGGCCGCCGCGCCCACCAGGATCGCCGGCCACGGATTGCGCAGGTACGCCCCGAACCCCTGGATGATCCACCCACGGTAGGCGTACTCCTCGGCCGCCGACTGGAACGGCACCAGCAGCAGGATCACGATGATGGCCGGGAGGAACTGCTCCCAGCCCGCCCAGCGGAATCCGGGATCCACCCCTGCGGACATCAGCGTCCCCGCCTCGACCGTCTGACCGAGCACGACCGCCACCAGCGCGACCAGCAGGCAGGCCCCCAGCCACCGCCACCGCAGCCGCAGGGCCACCGACGACAGCGACCCCGGCGGTCTTCGCTGGAACAGCCAGGCCGCGCCGAGCACCAGCGGCAGCAGCAGCGCGATGACCCCCAGCTGGAACCCGAGGTCGAGGATTGGATCGGCGAACAGCCGGGTCCCCGTCCGCACCATGGGCACGCCGGTGACCAGCGAGACCACGAAGGCCACCAGGCCGACGGCGATCGAGAGCGCCAGGAAGACCGCGATGATCGCCGCCGTGCCGAGGATCGGCCGCCACCAGCGGTGCAACGGCGTACGGGCCAGGCGGTCGTAACGGGTGCCAGGCGGCGGCGGGACGTCCCAGCGGGTACGCGGGGGCGCTCCCCACGCGTACGGCTGCGCGTAGGGCCCGGGATACGGTCCGGGATATGGCCCCGGATATGACCACTGCGGCTGGGCCGCAGGGTGTGGCGGCAGCGGCTGCGGCGGACCGGCCGGCCAGGCGGTCCCACCCGCGTACGGCCCGGGGGCCAGGTAGGGACCGGGCATCTGGTTCGGGCCGGCGGCCTGATCCGGGCCCGGTGCCCGGGCCGGATCCGGCTGTGCTTCGTTCATGTGTCCATTCTTCGCGTACCGCGGGCGATCAGCTGGGCGGGGTGAAGGAGCTGGACCGGGGAAGGCCGGCGGCGCGGCCCTTGGCCGCCACCACCAGGGCCATCTTCCGCGACGCCTCGTCGATCATCTCGTCCCCCAGCATGACCGCGCCCCGCTTCTCGACCGTCGTGTAGTACTCGTACGCGTCGAGGATGAGCTCGGCGTGGTCGTAGTCCTCCTGGGACGGCGAGAACACCTCGTTGGCCGCCTCCACCTGCGACGGGTGGAGCACCCACTTGCCGTCGAATCCCAGGGCGGCCGACCGCATCGCCACCCGGCGGAAGCCGTCCAGGTCGCGGATCTGCAGGTATGGCCCGTCGATCGCCTGGAGGCCGTGCGCGCGGGCGGCCATCAGGATGCGCATCAGGATGTAGTGGTAGGCGTCCCCCTCGCCGTACCCGGGGGGCTGCTCGCCCACGACGAGCGTCCGCATGCCGATCGAGGCCATGAAGTCGGCCGGGCCGAAGACCAGCGTCTCCAGCCGGGGCGAGGAGGCGGCGATGTCGTCCGCGTTCACGAGGCCCCGGGCGTCCTCGATCTGCGCCTCGATGCCGATGCCGCCCTCGGGCAGGCCGGTGGCCCGCTCGATCTGGCCGAGGAGGGTGTCGAGCCAGGCCACGTGGGAGGCGTCCGCGACCTTCGGCAGCATGAGGCAGTCCAGCCGGTCGCCGGCGCCTTCGACCACCTCGATGACGTCCCGGTAGGTCCAACGGGTGGTGAGGTCGTTGACCCGGACGACGACCGTCTTCCCCGTCCAGTCGCCCTCCCTGAGCGCGGTGACGACGTTGCGACGCGCCTCGTCCTTCGCACCGGGGGCGACGGAGTCCTCCAGGTCGAGGAAGACCTCGTCGGCGGCGAGGCCCTGGGCCTTCTCCAGGAAACGAGGGGTGCTGCCCGGCACCGCCAGGCACGAACGTCGAGCGCGCATGGGCACACCGTAGCGCGGTGAATAGGCTGGGAGGCATGAGCGAGCGCAGCGAGCGAGTCAGGGAACACTGCGCCTGGCGAAGTGCTGAATCGCGCGCCTCCGGCACGACCGAACTCCGAGCCGAAGGCGAGGAGGTGGCATGAGCCTGCCGGTGATCGAAGAGGGCGCGAAGAAGTCCAACGTGCTGTGGCTCGGCCTGCCGTCCGGGGTCCGGCTGGCCTGGCACGTGTGGCACGACGGCGCGGTCTACGTGGTGACCGGCGGAGGGGAGCAGTCCCTGCCCGGCCTGGCCGAGGTCGCGGCCGGGCGGAGCGAGATCGAGGTCGTGCTGCGCAGTAAGGACAACGGCGCCGAACTCGTCCGTTTCCCCGCCGTCGCCGAGGTGGTGGACCAGGCGGCCGCCCCCGAGGCCGTGGCCGCGCTGGCCAAGGAGCGCCTGAACGCCCGCGACGCCGCCGGCCTGACCGCCCGCTGGGCCGAGGGGTCCACCGTCGTACGGCTCACGCCTCGCACCTGAACCTCACACGCGTACGGACTCGGCGGCCTCGGCGCTGTGATGCTGCGAGCCGAGCCGTACGGTCGCGGTCTGCGCCAGCAGGGCCCCGGCGAGCACGATCACGCCTCCGGTGATCTGGGCGGCCCCCAGGCGCTCGCCGAGCAGCACCCAGGCGATCACCGCCCCCGCGATGACCTCCACCGAGGCGACCGTCGCCCCGACCGCGGCCGACAACCGCCGCACGGCCGTGACCCCGGTCCCGTACGCGACGACCGTGGCCACCACGACCAGCACCACGGCGACCGCGGCGACGGGGACCGTGTGACCGGAGACCTCGACGGCGTGGGTGAACGCCGGCCAGTCGATGTTCCAGGGCCGGGAGACGGGCAGCAGGACCACAGCCGAGCCGAGCATGCCCCAGCCGATCAGGCCCAGCGTGTCCACGTCGTCGCCGAACGAGTCGCTCATCAGGAAATATCCGGCGCAGCAGGCGGCGGCGATCAGCGCGAGCAGCAGCCCGAGCGCGTCGAGGCGCAGACCCTCCCAGACCTGCACGACGATCGCCAGCCCCGCGATCGCGATGAGCGCCCCCAGGTAGGCCGAGCGCGGCAGCCGCAGCCGCCGGACGAACCGCACCCACAGGACCACCAGCACCGGAGAGGTGTACTCGATCAGCAGCGCCACGCCGACCGGCAGCCGGGTGATGGCCACGAAGAACAGGCCCTGCACGGCGGCCACGGCGATGACGGCGTACGCGGCGAAGAACAGCAGGCGGTCGCGGGGGATGCGCAGCGCGCGCGGCCTGACGACGGCCAGGACCGCCAGCAGGAGCACGCCGGCCCCCGCCATGCGGACCCATACGGCCTCCAGCGGCGTGAGCCCCGCCATTCCCAGGATCTTCGCCATCGGTCCGGAGAACCCGAAGCAGAAGGCCGAGACGCCTGCGATCGCCAGGCTGACAGCCCTCATCGTCACCTGCCCATGTAATTACCAATAAACGGCTTTGATCCTGTCATAACCGGGAGCGGTCCGCATCCTTGCGTAACCTGACAGAGTGGATCGGATCTTCGTGGCCCGCCTGGCGGGACTGGCGGTCTTCGACCCGGCCGGCGACCAGATCGGCCGGATCCGGGACGTCGTCGTCTCGCTGCGGGGACCGCTGCTCCCCCGGGTCCACGGCTTCGTCGTCGAGGTCCAGCCACGCCGCCGGGTCTTCCTGCCGATCACCAGGATCACCAGCATCGAGGCCCGCGCCCTCATCTTCACCGGCAAGCTCAACATGCGCAGGTTCGAGTGCCGGGACGCCGAGACCCTGGCCATCGGGGAGATGCTCGACCGCACCGTCGAGTACAAGGGCGAGCGGGTGACCGTACAGGACCTGGCCATGGAGCAGCCGCGGCCGTCCGACTGGCTCATCACGAAGGTCGCGGTACGCCGCGGGACGCGGCGCAGGGGCGAGACGCTGATCGTCGACTGGGACGAGGTCACCGGCTTCGCGGGCATCCAGAAGGACCAGGGCGCGGCCAACCTGCTCGCCGTCTTCGAGGCGCTGCGCCCGGCCGACCTGGCGAACATGCTGCACGAGCTGCCCACCAAGCGGATGGCCGAGGTCGCCGCCGCCCTCGACGACGACCGGCTCGCCGACGTGCTGGAGGAGATGCCCGAGCGCGACCAGGTGCTCGTGCTGAGCCGGCTGCACCAGGAGCGTGCCGCCGACGTGCTGGAGGAGATGAGCCCGGACGACGCCGCCGACCTGCTGCAGGAACTGCCCACAGAGCAGGCCGAGGGGCTGCTGCGGCTCATGGTGCCGGAGGAGGCCGCGCCGGTCCGGCGGCTCCTGACCTACGGCGAGTTCACCGCCGGCGGCATGATGACGACCGAGCCGGTCGTCCTCCCGCCGACCTCTACCGTGGCCGAGGCCCTGGCGCACATCCGTCAGGAGGAGCGGCCCCCCGCCATCGCCGCCCAGGTGTACGTGACCCGCCCGCCGAGCGAGACGCCGACCGGGCGTTTCCTGGGGGTGGCGCACTTCCAGCGACTGCTCAGGGAGCCGCCGTCGACGCTGCTCGGCAGCGTGATAGACATCACCGTGGACCCGATCAGGCCCGAGCTCACGGTGCACGAGGTGGCGTCCTACCTCGCGACGTACAACCTGGTCGCGGTCCCCGTCGTGGACGAGCTGAGCCGCCTGCTCGGCGCGGTGACCGTCGACGACGTGCTCGACCACATGCTGCCGGAGGACTGGCGGGAACGCCCATGACAGAACGCCTCGACCAGCCGCGCGAACTGACCTACCGCCTGCGGCTCTACTACGACCCCGAGGCGTTCGGCGAGTTCTCGGAACGGTTCGCGCGGTTCCTCGGCACGGCGCGGTTCATCGTCTACATGACCGTGTTCGTCGGGGTGTGGCTGCTGTGGAACGTGTTCGCGCCGTACAAGTTCGACCCCTATCCGTTCATCTTCCTGACCCTGATGCTCTCGCTCCAGGCGTCGTACGCCGCGCCGCTGATCCTGCTGGCGCAGAACCGGCAGGCCGACCGCGACCGCATCCAGTACGAGCAGGACAGGGTGACGGCCGAGCGCAACCAGGCCGAGATCGAGTACCTCACCCGGGAGATCGCCGGCCTGCGCATGGCGCTCGGCGAGGTGGCCACGCGCGACTACATCCGCTCGGAGCTCCAGCGTCTGCAGGACGAGCTGAGCGCGGATCCGCCTAGATCGCGTGGGGCGGGTTCGGAGGATGCCCGCTGAGTCCATAGCATGGATTCATGGCACCATCCCCTGAACTGGTCATGGCCGCGCTGGCGACGGTGAACGACCCGGAGATCCGCCGGCCGATCACCGAGCTCGGCATGGTCAAGAACGTCGACATCTCCCCCGACGGGGTGGTGCGCGTTGGCGTGTACCTGACCGTCGCCGGCTGCCCCCTGAAGGACACCATCACCCGCGACGTCACCGGGGCCGTGTCCCGGATCGACGGCGTGTCCCGCGTCCACGTGGACATGGACGTCATGAGCGCCGAGCAGCGCAAGGAGCTGCAGACGAAGCTGCGCGGCGACCGCGGGCCGGAGAAGGAGATCCCCTTCGCCAAGCCCGGCTCGCTGACCCGCGTGTTCGCGGTCGCGAGCGGCAAGGGCGGCGTCGGCAAGTCGTCGGTCACGGTGAACCTCGCCGCGGCGATGGCCTTCCAAGGCCTGAAGGTGGGCGTCGTCGACGCCGACATCTACGGCCACTCGGTGCCGCGCATGCTCGGCGTGAGCGAGCGGCCCACCAAGGTCGAGGACATGATCATGCCGCCGGTGGCGCATGACATCAAGGTCATCTCGGTCGGCATGTTCAAGCCCGAGGGCAACACTCCGGTGGTCTGGCGCGGCCCGATGCTCGACCGCGCGCTGTACCAGTTCCTCACCGACGTCTACTGGGGCGACCTCGACGTCCTGCTGATGGACCTGCCCCCGGGCACCGGCGACATCGCGATCTCGGTCGCCCAGCGCCTGCCCACGGCCGAGATCCTGGTCGTGACGACCCCGCAGCAGGCCGCCGCCGAGGTGGCCGAGCGGGCCGGGTCGATCGCCGCCCAGACCCACCAGCAGATCGCGGGCGTCATCGAGAACATGGCGTGGCTGCCCTGCCCGCACTGCGACGAGCGCATCCCGGTGTTCGGCGAGGGCGGCGGCCAGAGCGTGGCCGACGCGCTGACCCGCACGCTGGGCGCGCGCGTGCCGCTGCTCGGCCAGGTGCCGATCGACATGCGGCTGCGTGAGGGCGGCGACGAGGGCAAGCCGCTCGTGCTGACCGACCCCGACGCCCCGGCGGCCGCGGAGCTGCGCCGGATCGCGGCCGGGCTCGGCAAGAAGTCGACCAGCCTCAAGGGCCTGAAGCTCGACATCTCGCCGGTCAAGCACTAGGCCTGATCAGGTCGCCTCGTTGTCGTACGGCGGGATCTCCCCCACGCCCAGTTCCGGCGTGGGGGCGGCAACCGGGTCGGCCGTCGTCGTCGCCGAGGTGCCGTTCCAGTCGTTCTCGAGGTCGTCGAGCAGGTGCTTGCGCACGAAGTTCTTGGGGTTGAGGTCCGCCGGGTCGAAGTTGGCGAACTCGGGCCCCATGTTGGCCTGCAGGTCGGCCTTCGCGTTGTTGGCCATCTGCCGGAGCTGCCGCAGCGTACGGCCCGCCTGCGAGGCGGCCTGAGGCAACTTCTCCGGTCCGAAGACGAGTAGGGCGATCACCACCAGCGCCAGGGCCTCCCCCCAGCCGAGTCCGAACATGGCGATCTCCTCCTGCACGTGCGACTGAAATCAGACTAATGCCCGCGCCCCGAGCTGTGGACAGGGGACGCCCTGCTTCATGGGCCCGGCTTCATGAAGCCCTGTTCATGAGGGCCGCGCGCTGGGGGCGGGGGCCGCGCCGACCGTGACGGTCGCCGTCCGCACCTCGCCGTCGTGCCGGAACCTGATCCGCACCTGGTCGCCGGGGGCCTTGCTGCGGATGGTGACGATCAGTTCCCGGCTGTCGCTCACGGGCTGGCCGTCGACCTCCAGGATGACGTCCCCCGCGTGCAGGCCCGCCTTCGCGGCCGGGCCTCCCGGCGTGACAGGCACGGCGCCGCCCTCCGTCTGCGTGGCGATCCGCACCCCCTGGCCCTGGTAGCTCTGGTCGATCGTGATGCCGATCCTGGAGGTGCGGGCCGTTCCGGTGGTGATGAGCTCCTGGGCGATCCGGCGCACCTGGTTCACCGGGATCGCGAAGCCGAGGCCGATGCTGCCGGACTGCTGGCCCAGCAGAGAGCCGCCGACGGTGGCGATCGCCGAGTTCACCCCGATCACCTGGCCCGCGGCGTTGACCAGGGGGCCGCCCGAGTTGCCGGGATTGATGGCGGCGTCCGTCTGGATCGCGTTGATGAGCGCGTAGTCGGACCCGGTGCTGCCGCCCGCCTCGACGGGCCGGTTGAGCGAGCTGACGATGCCTGTGGTGACCGTGCCGGTCAGGCCGAGGGGCGAGCCGACCGCGATGACGGGGTCGCCGACGACCACGCCGTCGGAGTTGCCGAGAGGCAGCTCCGGCGCCCTGACGGCCCCGTCGGGCTTCACGACCGCGATGTCGGAGTTGGGGTCGCGGCCGACGACGCGCGCCCCCGAGGAGGTGCGGTCGTTGTAGCGGATGCGGATCTCCCCGGCCTGTCCCGCGACGACCACGACGTGGTTGTTCGTGACGATGTAGCCGCCCTTGATGACGAAGCCCGACCCGGTGCCCGACTCGCTGTTGCCCTTGACCTCCAGCGAGACCACGCTGGGCAGGACCTTGGCGGCCACCCCGGCCACCGACTCCGGCGGCCGGGCCGTGGGCTGCTTCGACGGCGTGCTCAGCGCGTATCCGGGGTCGATGCCGGAGGACGGACGCGTCAGCAGGAACGTGCCCCAGCTCGCCACCCCGCCCGCCACGAGCGCGATGACCACGGCCAGGGCGGCGTACAGCGCGATGTTGGGGCCGCGCGGCTCCGGCTGCGGCGCGACGGGATACAACGGCGGCGGGGCCCAGCCGGGGCCCATGCCGTACGGGCCGGTGGACGGCGGAGGACCGCCCGGAGGGTCCTGCGGTTCCTCTCCCGCGGGAAGGAACTCGGGCCGGTCCGACGCGCCGAACGGACGCGTGTTGTCGGTCATCGCGGCAGTCACTCCTCGCACACGGCGTCATCCGCTGGGCAGCCGCGGTGACAAGGAAAGCGGCACACGACGGCTGCGGTGTCCGATCGTATGCCGATTCCTCGTATCAGCGCGAAAGCCCCCTGGTGACGCTGGGTGACGGGGTGGGTGACACGCTCACCACGGGCGCCCTGTTCTGGGCGGGATGCTGTACGAACATCTGGCCGGGCGTCGGGTTCGGGGTGGCCGTGGATCCTCCGGCCATGAGCATGGTGCCGAGGGCGACTGCGGCGCCGGCCATTCCCACGGCGACGTATCCCGCGCGTCGGGCCCTTCCGGGCCGCCCAGGCCCCGATCGTCCCTCGTCCCGGCCCCGGGGCCGGTTGTCCATGGGCCCTGCGGCGTGCATCCCGGGTAGCCGCCCGGCGCCGAAGGCCGGGTGGTCGGGAAAGGGCCGCATACGCGGCGGCAACGGCCCTCCCGGCTCCGCCATGCGCAGCAGCGACATGGTGAGGTCCGCCGGCATGGCGGGCGGGTCCATGGACCGCAGGCGGGTCTTCAGCGCCCGCATCGCGTCGACCTCCGCGCGGCAGTCCGCGCAGAACGTCAGGTGCGCGAGCGCGCGTTCTCGCTCGTTGTGACTGAGTTCGCCGTCGATGAGCGCGGATACGCGCTCGCCAAGATGACTCACAGTCCCTCCCTGCTGATTGAAGGGGGGGTTTGATCGCCGTTCCGGTTCGCGGAGGGCGCCCGGTGGTCGAGCGCCTCCCGCAGTTGGGCGCGGCCGCGGTGAATGCGGCTGCGCACCGTGCCGAGTTTCACGCCGAGCGTCGCGGCGATCTCCTCGTAGGACAGTCCCTCGATGTCGCACAGCACCACGGCCGCCCGGAACTCCGGCGCCAGGGCGTCGAGCGCGGCCTGGATGTCGGGCTCCAGGTGCGCGTCGTCGTACGCCTGCGCCGGAGACGGCTCGCGGCCGTGCAGCCGCTCGGCGGCGTCGTCCGCCAGCCCCTCGAAGCGGATGCGCTGCCTGCGCCGCGCCATGTCGAGGAAGAGGTTCGTCGTGATCCGGTGCAGCCACCCCTCGAACGTGCCCGGGGTGTAGCTAGACAGGGACCGGAAGACCCGGACGAAGACCTCCTGCGTGAGGTCCTCGGCGTCGTGGACGTTGCCCGTCAGCCGATAGGCCAGCCGGTAGACCCGAGCGGAATGAGTTCGGACGACCTCCTCCCAAGTGGGAGGCGTCCAGTCGGACACCGAAGTCTCCGCCTGGTGGTCGTGCTCGTCCACCGGCATTCCTCTCTGCAGGATCGTCGCTACAGCCATAGTGCCTGGTTTCGCCCCTTCCTGCGCACCGCGGGCTGAGCGGTCTCGAACAAAGACCGTTCAAAGCGTGCAACGTCCCCGTTGTGGCGTGAGTTCCCGTTCCGGTCCGACTCCCCTAGGCTGCGTCCAAGATGAAGCAGGGGAGGGAGAGGCCGATGGCGACACCGGCCAGCCTGGAATACGCGGAGGAGTTCGTCCCGGAGGACGAGATCCTGCGGACCGCGCGCCGGCGTGGCATCGAGGTCGGGGCGCGCCCGATCCTGCCCGGGTGCGGAGCGGCGCTCTGCTTCCTCGCCACGGTGGCGAACGCGCGCTCGGTGGTGGAGGTCGGCACCGGGTGCGGTGTCTCCGGCCTATGGCTGCTGCGCGGCATGCGCCCGGACGGGACGCTCACGAGCGTGGACGTGGAGCCCGAGCACCAGCGCATGGCGCGCCAGACGTTCGCGGAGGCGGGGTTCTCCGGCAGCCGCATCCGCCTGATCGGCGGCCGCGCGCTCGACGTCCTTCCCCGCCTCGCCGACGGCGGCTACGACATGGTCTTCTGCGACGCGGCCAAGCAGGAGTACATCGACTACCTCACCGAGTCGGTGCGGCTCCTGCGCCGGGGCGGGGTCGTCGTCTTCTGCGACGCCTTCTGCGACGACCAGGTGGCCGACCCCACCCAACGCGACCCCGACACCGTCGCGATCCGGGAGCTGGGCAAGCTCGTCAGGAACGACGAGCGGCTGCGCCCGCTGATGCTGCCGCTCGGCTCCGGGCTGCTGGCCGCCGTCAAGCTCGTCTGACCGGAGCCCGCCAAGCGCTCCACCGGAGCGCTCTCATGTCATCTTGTACGCCCTCACCAGGGTCTGCTTCGCCCCGCAGCGGGCGAACCGCAGCTTGTACGGCTTGCTCACGCAGGCCCAGATCTCGATCCTTCCGCTGTTCATCGTCCGCGTCTTCTGCTCGACGCAGTCGACGTCCTTGTAGAAGTTCATGTAGCGGTAGGTGTGACCCTTGTAGCGGATCTTGACCATCGCGTAGCGGTGGTCGGTGCTGCGGTCACAGATGATGACGGTGTTGCGGTCGGTCAGCGTGGCCTCCGCCAGGGCGTTGCCGTGGCCGTCGCTGATCCGCGCCGTGGCGAGCGGCGAGGCCGACGCGGAGGCGGCGGTGCCGACGGTGGCGGTGGCGAAGGCCAGACCGGCGACGGCCGTGGCGAGCAGCAGCTTCCTCATCGCTGTTCCTTTCCGTTTTGTGCGACTTCCAGTGGGTTGGAGAGCGGAAGTCGCCGGAAAGTTCGCAGCGACGGCGGTCAGACGCCGTTCGCGGAAACGGTGGTGAGGTAGCGGAGGAGCAGGCGGACGCCGAAGCCGGTGCCGCCCTTGGTGATCTCGCCCTCGTCGGAGGCGGCCCGCGCGGGCCCGGCGATGTCCAGGTGCGCCCAGGGCCGCCCGCCGGTGAACTCCCGCAGGAACAAGGCGGCGGCGATCGACCCCGCCGCGCCCGACATCGTCCTGTCGACGTTGGCCAGGTCGGCCACGTCGGAGTCGAGCATCGCGCGGTAGTCCTCGACGAGCGGCATGCGCCACAGCCGCTCCCCGCCGGCCTCCCCGGCGGCGATCAGGTCCGCGGCCAGCGACTCGTCGGTGGCGTAGAGCGCGCCCAGGTTCACGCCGAGCGCGACCTTGGCCGCGCCGGTCAGCGTGGCGACGTCGATCACGACGTGCGGGTCCAGTTCGGCGTCCGCGTACGCCAGCACGTCGGCCAGCACGAGACGGCCCTCCGCGTCGGTGTTCAGCACCTCGACCGTGCGCCCGCCGTACTGGGTGATGACGTCTCCGGGCCGCTGTGCCGAGCCGGAAATGGAGTTCTCCGCGCACGCCACGAGACCGGTGACCCGCACCGGTGCCCCGAAGGCCGCCAGCGCGCTCATCGCGGCGATGACGGCGGCCCCGCCCGCCATGTCGGTCTTCATCGCCTTCATGCCCTCGGTGGGCTTCAGGGACAGGCCGCCGGTGTCGAACGTGATGCCCTTGCCGGCGAGCACCACGTGGGCGCGCGGGTTCTCCGGCGTGTAGGAGAGCTGGACCAGGCGCGGCGGGCTGATCGACCCCTGCCCGACCGCCCGGATGCCGCCGAACTCGCCGAGCTCGGGCTCCTCCCACACACGTACGTCGAGCCCGGACTCGGCGGCGACGGCCTTCGCCTGCTCGGCGAGCCAGGCGGGCGTCTTCACGGAGGACGGGGTGTTGACGAGGTCGCGGGCGAGCGCGGTGGCACGCGCGACCGCCTCGCCGCGTTTCAGGTCCCGCTCGTCGCCGCCGACGAAAACGATCTCCCCGACCGGCTTCGTGCGGCCGTTGCCGATGGTGAACGTGTACGCCGCGAGCAGCGCGCCCTCGACCAGGGCGGCCGCGTCCCCCTCGGACGGGACGACGACCGACAGCGACGTCCGGCCCTTCGCGCGCCTCGCCACGGCCGCCCCGGCCTTGCGCAGCGCGGCGGCCGAGCCGTCGCCGGTGCCGTACAGCAGGACGCGCCGCACGCCGCCGTCCCTGACGGTGGGCACCTCCACGACCTCGCCCGGCTCTCCCTTGGCCTCGTAGTGCGCCAGCAGCGCGTCCACCGGCACGGGGGACTCCAGCCAGGGCGCCGCGACGACGACCGGTCCCGGGCCGAAAGGCACGGCCACCAGGTCGGCGTCCGGCGCGGGCCCGGCACTGTGACGACCGGTGAGGACCGGCGTGGTCTCGATGGGCACGTCCACCTCCAACAGGGCGGCCCCGGGGCGGGATCACCCGCCGCCAGGGCCGTGAATCGAACAGGTCGGCTGACGAATCAGCCGACCACCTTCTTGAGCGCGTCACCGAGGGCGCTGGCCTCGTCCGCGGACAGCTCCACGACGAGTCGGCCGCCACCTTCGAGAGGGACCCGCATGACGATGCCCCGTCCTTCCTTGGTGACCTCCAGCGGACCGTCACCGGTCCGCGGCTTCATCGCCGCCATGCGTGTATCCCTTCCCGCGTTGTCGGCCGCCCCGGAGGGTAACCGGCGTATTCACGTTTCTGTGATGTTCTATTATCCCGCCTCCGAGCTCAAAAAGGTAACGGCCCGGATCCGGTCAGTGGATCAATGCGGCGGTGCACGCGTTGTGGGCGGACCGGACGTGACCCCACACTGGGTGGGGTGAACGCCCGAGCCGCGCTTTTCGATCTCTATGGGGACCACCTTCGCACCCGTGGCGGCCGTGCCTCCGTGGCCGCGCTCGTGAGGCTGCTCGCGCCGCTCGATATCGCGGCGCCGGCCGTCAGGACCGCGATATCCCGCATGGTCCGGCAGGGCTGGCTCGACCCCGTACGGCTGCCGCAGGGACCGGGGTACGCGGTCACGCCGAAATGCGAACGCAGGCTCGACGAGACGGCGGCCCGCGTCTACCGGCGGGGCGACACACCGTGGGCCGGCCGCTGGCACGTCCTGGTGCTCGAACCGGTCAGGGACCGGGCGCGGCGCGAGCGGCTGCGCGCCGACCTCGCCTTCCTCGGGTACGCCCCGCTGTCGGAGACGACCTGGATCGGCCCGCGGCCCTCGCCGGAGCTCGACGCGCTGCGGGTCCCCGGCCACCGGTTCGACGCCGCGTACGAGGGCGACCCGCGCGACCTGCTCGCGCGCGCGTGGGACCTGGACGCCATCGGCAGCGCGTACGAGGATTGGCTGGCCAGCGCGGCGGACCTGGTGGGCTCGCTGCCGGAGGACGCCCCGGACGATCGGGTCTTCGCGGTCCGCAGCAGACTGGTGCACGGCTGGCGCAACTTCCTGTTCCGCGACCCCGGGCTGCCCGCCGACCTGCTGCCGCCGGGCTGGCCGGGCGAGAAGGCGCGGACCTTCTTCGAGCAGGAGGCCGCCCGGCTGCTGCCCGCCGCCGCCGCGTTCGTCGAGCGCAATCTGACCACGATGTGAATGGAGCCGCCCGAGATGACCGTGACGTATGACGTCGACGAAGCCGTCGCCACGATCACGCTGAACCGCCCCGACGCGATGAACTCCCTGACCGTCGCGATGAAGACCGCCCTGCTCGCGGCCGTGCGGCGGGCCGCCGGCGACGCGTCGGTGCGGGCCGTGCTCCTGACCGGGGCGGGCCGGGCCTTCTGTGCCGGGCAGGACCTGCGCGAGCACGCCGACAACCTCGACCGGGGCCTCGGCCTGGCGAACACGGTGCGCGAGCACTACAACCCGGTCGTGCTGGCCATCGCCACGATGGGCAAGCCCGTCGTGGCCGCGATCAATGGAGTGGCCGCGGGGGCGGGGGCCTCGCTGGCGTTCGCGTGCGACTTCCGCCTGGCGGCCGAGAACGCGAAGTTCTCGATGGCGTTCACCGGGATCGGGCTCGCGCCCGACTCCGGCGCGTCCTGGACCCTCCAGCGGCTCGTCGGTCCCGCGCGCGCCCGGGAGATGCTGCTGCTCGGCGACGTCGTGGACGCGACCAGGGCACTGGAGCTCGGCCTGGTCGGCCAGGTGGTTCCGGCCGACGGGCTGGCGTCCGCCGCCCGCGACCTCGCCGTACGGCTCGCGCAGGGGCCCACCCGGGCGTACGCCGCGACCAAGGCGGCGCTGGATCACGCGGCGTCATCCTCCCTGGCGGAGGCGCTGGAGCGGGAGGCGGAGCTTCAGGACGAGTGCGCGGCCACCGCCGACCACACGGCGGCGACCAAGGCGTTCCTCAACAAGGAAAGGCCTACCTTTACAGGGCGCTGACCTGTGCGCTGACGGCCTGGCGGACGTGGCAGTCGGCCACGTGGTCGTTCACCAGGCCGATGGCCTGCATCAGGGCGTACGCGGTGGTGGGGCCGACGAAGCGGAAGCCCTGCTTCCTGAGCTCCTTGGCCAGCGCCGTGGAACCGGCGGTGCGGGCCGGGACGTCGGCGAGGGTCGCCGGGACCCTGCCGGGCTCCTCGGCGAACTTCCACACCAGCGCCGACAGCCCGCCCGGCACCTCCAGGGCGGCGCGGGCGTTGGCGACGGCCGCCTCGATCTTGGCGCGGTTGCGCACGATGCCCGCGTCGGCGAGCAGGCGCTCCACGTCGCCCTCGTCGAAGGCCGCCACCGCCGGGATCGAGAACCCGGCGAACGCCTTACGGAAGTTGTCGCGCTTGCGCAGGATCGTCAGCCACGACAGGCCGGACTGGAACGCCTCCAGGGTGATCCGCTCGAAGACCAGGTCGTCCCCGCGCACCGGACGGCCCCACTCCTCGTCGTGGTAGGCGACGTAGTCGGGCGCCGTGCCCGCCCACCCGCAGCGGATCAGCCCGTCGTCGTGCACTGTCACCATGCCTCTTCCGCGTCGGCGCGGTCGCCGTCCCAGCCCTCGCGGGCCGTCGCCGAGGGCACCTCCGGCTCACGCTCGGCCCGGCTCTCGGAGTCTTCGGCCTGCTTTGTTTCGGCCTGCTTTGTTTCGGCCTGCTTCGTCTCCTCGCGGGCCTGCGGCCGTGCGTACGATAACTCGGCCACGCGCTGCTCCAGCACCGCGATGCGGGTGTCGCGCTCCCCGAGCGCGACCGAGACGCGGTGCAGCGTCTCGTCCACCGCCTGGGTGCTGTAGCCCACGAGGCCGATCGGCAACTGGAGAGCGATCAGGTCGGCGGGAGTCATCTGACCGGCCGCGGGCAGGTCGAGCGGCGGCGCGTCAGGAGGGAACTCCGCCATCTCGCCGCCGTGTCCCAGCGAGACCATGACCACACAGGCGATCACGGCGAGTCCGGCGATGACGAGTACGACCAGCACATACGAATCGTGCCACAACTCTTTTGCGTGCGAGCATGGAAGCATGACGCGCGTGATCGGGCCCGACGACGAGATCGAGCCCGGCTGGGTCGAGGCCGCCTCGCTGCCGGAGGTGTCCGCGCTGGCCCGGGCGGGACACACCGTCGTGGTGACGCTCCCCGGCGACGAGACCGAGGCGATCGCGGCCGCCGCCGCCTACGCCTGGGCGGGCGCGAGCGTCTTCAGGACGTCCCACGACGTACGGCAGGCCCTCGACATGACCGAGGCCCTGCTGGGCCGCCGGCCCCCCGCCCTGACCCGCCGCGGCCTGGCCTGATCAGGACTCGCCCAGCTCCTCGCCCGTGGGGCTGAGGCGGAGGGCAGGCCGCTCCAGCATGTCGAGCGCCTCCTCCACCGTGGTCGCCCACGAGATCGCGTCGAACACGTTCGGCCGCGTGAAGCCCTGCTCGTACATGCCGTCGACCAGGTCGCGCAGCGGCCCGTACAGGCCCCACGGGTCGAGGACGACCAGCGGCCGCTCGTGCATGCCGAGCACCCGGGAGGTCCAGATCTCGAACAGCTCCTCCAGGGTGCCGATGCCGCCCGGAAGCACGAGGAACGCGTCGGACCTGGCGTCCATGATCCCCTTGCGCTCGCGCATGTCGGCGGTGACGATCAGCTCGTCGGAGTCGGTGTCGGCGATCTCGACGTCGACCATGGCCTGGGGGATCACGCCGACCGTGTGGCCGCCGCCATCGCGGACGGCCCGGGCGACCTCGCCCATGCAGGAGACGATGGCGCCCCCGCTCACGAGGCCGTGACCGCGGCGGGCCAGTTCCGCTCCCACCTCCCGGGCGAGGTCGAGGTACTTCCGGTCGATCTTCTGGCTGGACGAGCAGTACACGCAGACGAACACATCGCAACCCTACTGAGTGGCGGCGCGCCGGTCGGCCTCCACGATGAGGCGCACGGCCTCGTCGGGGTCGTCGGTGACCGAGACCAGCTCCACGTCCTGCGGCGAGACCTTCCCGGTGGACAGCAGCGTGTCGCGGATCCAGTCGATCAGCGGCGACCAGAACGAGACGCCCATCATGATCACCGGGAACGAGGTGACCTTACGCGTCTGCACCAGGGTCAGCGCCTCGAACAGCTCGTCGAGCGTCCCGAAGCCGCCGGGCAGGGCCACGAACCCGCTGGCGTACTTGACGAACATCGTCTTGCGCACGAAGAAGTAGCGGAACTCGATGCCGAGGTCCACGTAGTCGTTGAGGCGCTGCTCGTGCGGCAGCTCGATGCCGAGGCCGACCGAGACGCCGCCGGCTTCGAGCGCGCCCTTGTTGGCCGCCTCCATCACTCCGGGGCCGCCGCCGGTGATCACCGCGTAGCCCGCCTTGGCGAGCGCCGCCCCGACCTTCACCCCGAGCTCGTACTCGGGGCTGTCGGGACCGGTACGAGCAGAGCCGAAGACGGTCACCGCCGGAGGAAGGTCCGCGAGGGCGCCGAAGCCCTCGACGAACTCCGACTGGATGCGCAGGACTCGCCAGGGGTCTTCGTGGAGCCAGCCGGTGGGGCCGCGGCGGTCGAGCAGGCGCTGGTCGTGGGTGGACTCCGGGACGAGGCCGCCGCGGACCAGCGACGGACCCTGCCGGCGTTCGGGTCGGGTGTGGTTCATGACGGTCACGCTAACGGTCGGGGTCGGGAACGGTGCAAGACGCACGCACTGCCCGGGCACCCCACGCCTCAAACGCCCCGCGGCGCGCCGAAAAGAATCTTGAAAAAGATCCTCGGAAGGATGGAACCGGCCGTCGCCGAGGCTCCGTCTAAGGAACGAGGGTGCTGCTCGGGACGAAAGTGGCTTTCCCCGCCAAATGGCCGGCGAGGAAAGCCACTTTCTTCTATCTACGGCCAGTTCTACGGCCGGTCGGGCTCACTCGCTGAGCCAGGCCGTCATGCGGCGCTCGCTCTCGACGATCTTGGCCAGGCTCACGTTCTCCCCCGCCGTGTGGGCGACGTCCGGGTTGCCGGGGCCGCAGTTGACGGCGGGCATCCCGAGGGCCGAGAACCTCGCGACGTCGGTCCAGCCGAGCTTGGCCCGGGGAGTGCCGCCGATCGCGGCGGCGAACGCCGCGGCGACGGGGTGGGTCAGCCCCGGCCGCGCGCCCGGCGCTCCGTCGGTGAGCCGCACGTCGAAGCCGTCGAAGACCTCCTGGACGTGGGCGAACGCCTCCTCCAGCGTGCGGTCGGGAGCGAAGCGGTAGTTCACGGTCACCACGCACTCGTCCGGGATCACGTTCCCGGCCACCCCGCCGCGTACGGCCACCGCGTTGAGCCCCTCGCGGAACTGGAGGCCGTCCACCACCGGGCGCCGCGCCTCGTATCGGGACAGGACCTCCAGGACCGGCGCGACGCCGTGGATGGCGTTGACGCCCTCCCACGACCGGGCGCTGTGCGCGCGCACGCCCTTCACCGTGATCTCGGCGCGCAGCGTGCCCTGGCAGCCGCCCTCGATCAGCCCGTCGGTCGGCTCCATCACGACCGCGAAGTCACCCGTGATCCATTCGGGGTGCGTGCGGGTGAGCCGCAGCAGGCCGCTCCGCTCGGCCTCGATCTCCTCGCAGTCGTAGAAGACGAAGGTCAGGTCGCGGTTAGGCTCGGCCAGCAGGCAGAGCTTGAGCTGGACGGCCACGCCGCTCTTCATGTCGGACGTCCCGCAGCCGTACAGCACGCCGTCCTCGGCCCTGCTCGGCAGGTTGTCGGCCACCGGGACCGTGTCGATGTGCCCGGCGATCACCACGCGCTCGGCCCGGCCGAGGCCGGTCCGCGCCACCACCGCGTCCCCGTCCCGCAGCACCGTCAGGTGCGGCAGCGGATCGAGCGCCTCCTCGATGGCGTCGGCCAGCGCCTTCTCCGCGCCGCTCACCGATTCGATGTCCACCAGCTGCGCCGTCAGCGCGCCCACGTCCTGGGCAAGGTCAAGCCGCATGCCATCCGACCTTAATCCACGGGTTCACGCGATCTGCACGGTGGCGACGGGCTTGGTGTCCTTGCGCCAGCCGTCGTGCCCGCTGGCGGCCGTCCAGGTCACGCCCTCGAAGCGCACCTGGCGCAGGCCGTACTTCTGCGCGTGGGTGACGTACCACGCGGCGACCAGCCAGCCGCGCTTGGGCGCGGAGTCGGTGCCGAGCGCCCGCACGAGTTGCTTGCGCGCGGCCTCGGGCTGCGGCGAGACGGGCTTATCGGGCGGGGGATACCAGCAGTGGACGGCCTGGGGCACGCGCCCGATGAACGCCGCCGAGAGGATCTTGGCGTTGTACTCGTGGTCGGCGTAGGCCGAGCCGTCCGCGGAGCGCTGCACGGCCTGGGCCGCCTCGTGCAGTGGCAGGGTCTTGTAGTGCTTCACCTTCTCCAGGGCGGCGAAGAACTTCCGCGCCGCGTAGACCGGGTCCTGCAACTGCTCGGCCGTCCCCCAGCCCTGCGAGGGCCGCTGCTGGAAGACGCCCACCGAGTCGCGGTCGCCGTACGGCAGGTTGGCCAGCTTGGACTCCTGGATCGCGGTGACGTAGGCGATCTGGAGGGCGCGCTCGGGCAGCTTGCGCCGCACCGCGACGGCGGCGATGGTCGCCGCCACCTGGGCCTGCTCGATGTCGAGGTCGAGCGTGCCGTCCGGGGTCTTGATCATGCAGTGTTCGCCCAAGGCGAACGGCTCGGTCCGCTTCAGCAGGTGATAGGCGCCGTAGAAGATGGCCCCGCCCAGCAGGACGACGATGACCATGACGGTCACGACAGGTTTGGTAAGGCGCCGTTCCACGTAGCAGAACCTACCCGGGTGATCAGGGCAGCCGATCCACTCGAATGGAACCGGGAGTGAGCGGACGGGCGTACGACGCCTCCCACTGGCCGCCCTGCACACGCTGGAACGACAGCAGGCGGCCGTCGCCCGCCCGATAGTCGGCGAAGTCGAGCAGGCCGCGCTCGGGCAGCCCGGTGGTCCCCTCGGAGCGGAAGGCGGCCGTGCCGCGCTCGATGGGATAGAACTCCAGGCCGTCCACGATGAGCATGTGCCTGGCCGGCACCATGCCCTGGGTCGGCACGTCGGTCCATAGCAGGACCTCCAGGTGGAGGGGCTCGCCCTCCTTGCCCGGCCGTTCCTCGACCGACAGCCAGTTGTAGCGCCGGGCGCCCTCGTCCAGCAGATACTCCGTCCACTTCTCGCCCTGCATCGTGCAGTGCAGGGCGCCGACGGCCCGGTAGCGGGCGGCCTCCACGTAGACGGTGTCGCCCACCCTGATCGTGCGGGGGTCGAAGAAGTCGGGATCGGCCGCGGGGTCACGCGGCGGCGACTCTCCCGGAGCCGCCGGCGGGGTGCGGACCGGTTCGCGCGCACGCGTGCGCCGGGCCGTGGCGAAGGCGCCCAGCACGACGACGACCGTGGCGAGGCCCAGCACGATCACGATCGCTGTCGTCATGGCGCGCGATCCTACTGGAGGCGGCTCACCGCCGCATCGACACGCTCGTCCGTGGCGGTGACGGCGATGCGGACGTGGCCACGCCCGGCGTCGCCGTAGAACTCGCCCGGCGCGACGAGGATGCCCCGCTCGGCCAGGGCGCGCACCTGGTCCCAGCAGCCGGTGCCGTTGGTGGCCCACAGGTAGAGCCCGGCGTCCGAGTGCTCGATCCGCCAGCCGGCCCGCTCCAGCGCGGGCCGCAGCACCGCCCTGCGCCGGGCATACCGCTCCCGCTGCTCGTCGGCGTGCGCGTCGTCGTCGAGCACGGCCGCCGTCGCGGCCTGGACCGGGGCGGGCATCATCATGCCGGCGTGCTTGCGCACCTCCAGCAGCCGCCGTACGAGCCGGGGGTCGCCGGCGACGAAGCCGGCGCGGTATCCGGCGAAGTTCGACCGCTTCGACAGCGAGTGGACCGCGAGCAGGTTCTCGTGGGAGCCCTCGCACACGTCCGGGTGGAGGATGGAGACGGGGTGCTCCTCCCAGCCCAGCTCGATGTAGCACTCGTCGGACGCGACGATCGCACCGCGCTCGCGCGCCCACGCGACGACCTTGCGCAGGTGCTCGGCGGGCAGGACGCGCCCGGTGGGGTTGGACGGCGAGTTCACCCAGACGAGGGGCACCCGCTCGGGGCCCAGCGCGAGGAGCCCGTCGGTCGCGTAGGGCTCGGCCCCGGCCAGCCTCGCGCCCACGTCGTAGGTGGGATAGGCGAGCTGGGGGAAGACCACGCGCTCACCCGGCCGGACGCCGAGCAGCGTCGGCAGCCAGGCCACCAGTTCCTTGGAGCCGATGGTCGGCAGCACGTCGGCCGGGTCGACCGTGACGCCGTGCCGCCGCCGCAGCCAGCCCGCGGCCGCCTCACGCAGCCGCGGCGTGCCGTACGTCAGGGGATAGCCGGGGCTGTCGGCGGCGGCGGCGAGCGCCTCACGGGCGACCGGGGGCACCGGGTCGACCGGCGTGCCGACCGACAGGTCGACGATCCCGCCGGGATGCGCCCGCGCCAGGTCCTGATAGGGCACGAGCCGATCCCATGGGAAGTCCGGCAACGCAAGCAAAGAAAATCCCCCAGTCGTCACGGACCGCGCTGATCAGGCGTCGGTCAGTGGTCCTCACCCTGCGGCGGGAGCGCCGCGACCAGCGGGTGATCCTTGTTGATCTTGCCGACCTTCGAGGCGCCGCCGGGCGACCCCAGCTCCTCGAAGAAATCGACGTTGGCCTTGTAGAAGTCCTTCCACTGCTCGGGAAGGTCGTCCTCGTAGAAGATCGCCTCTACGGGGCACACCGGCTCGCACGCACCGCAGTCCACGCACTCGTCGGGGTGGATGTAGAGCATGCGTTCGCCCTCGTAGATGCAATCGACGGGGCACTCCTCGATGCACGCCTTGTCCAGGACGTCCACGCAAGGCTGCGCGATGACGTACGTCACCTCGGGCTCCTTCTGGGTTGCACGGCTCGACCGCGGGTTGCTAGCCCTAGTATTGCGGTGCCTGCCGACTAGCCGGAACAGGAGGGGGGCAATCGTCGTGGCCCCTCGGCTCGGAGCCCGTCTCGTGGTCGCCATCACCCCCGCCGACGTGGGCAAACGAGTGACGACGCGACGCAGAGTGCCCGGCGGGCACCGGGACGCCGTCGGCGTGTTGGAATCCTGGCACGACGGGGTGCTCACCGTACGGAAACGGGACGGAAGCCTCGTCGAGATCACCGAGGACACCCTGGCCGCCGCCAAGGTCGTGCCGCCCGCGCCGCCCGCCCGGTAATCCCCGCGCCTGGTGCGGACGCCGACTCGGTAATGCCCCAGCGCGCCGCCGCGAACGACCGCCGCGGCGCGGGGAGCATACGCGGCGTGACCATACGTGCCTGCGTCGTGACGATCTCCTCGGCGGCCGTCCTCCTGTTCGGGGCCTCCGCGTGCTCGAAGCCGTCGTCGTCGGACAAGCCGCTGCCGCCCCTGAACCCCCGGGCCGACAGCCTGGAGTCCGGGTTCGGCACCATGGACAGGCTCGTCGAGGCGGCCAAGAAGGAGGGCGCGCTCACGGTCGTCGGCCTGCCGGGCGGCTGGGTCGGCTACAAGGAGATCATCGCCCGCTTCTCCGACAAATACGGGATCAAGGTGACCTCGATCGTGCCGGAGGCGAGCAGCAAGCAGGAGATCGACACCGCGGCCCGCCTGAAGGGGACGAGTCAGGCGCCGGACGTGTTCGACCTCACCCTGGAGGTCGCGGTCGCCAACGCCAAGCTCTTCGCGCCCTACCGGGTGACCGGCTGGGCGGACATCCCCGACGAGGCCAAGGAGCAGCGGGGACGCTGGTATGCCGCCTACGGCGGATACATGTCGATCGGCTACGACCCGAGGAAGGTCCCCACTCCCGCGTCGTACGGCGCGCTGGTCAGGCCGGGGACGATCGTGGCGCTGCCGGGCGACCCGCGCCGGGTGGCCTCGGCGTTCGGCGCCGTGATGGCGGCCTCGCTCGGCAACGGACTGCCGGACGCCGCGCGGGGCGTGGACCTGTTCGCGCGGCTGAAGAAGAGCGGCATGCTCGGCCGACCCGACCAGGCGACCGCGGTCGTGGACTGGGACTTCATGAACGCGGCGCGGGCCGCCTCCGGCCGCGGCGCGGCGGCCTGGCGGGTGACGATCCCCAAGAACGAGGTGCTCGCCTCCTACTACATGCAGGCGATCAGCGCCGACGCGCCGCACCCGGCCGCCGCCCGGCTGTGGGAGGAGTTCCTGCTGTCCGACGAGGGCCAGAACCTCTTCCTCAAGGCGTACGCGCGGCCCGCCCGGATGGAGGCGATGGAGATGCGCGACACGCTGAACGGGGACGCCGCCGCCAGGCTGCCGGAGGCGTCCGGCGACCCGGTGATCCTGAACATCCCCGAGCAGGATCAGGCCAAGTCATATGTGACCGCGCATTGGGGCCAGATGGTCGGCTGAGCCACCCGATCTCGCGAGGGCGACGGAAGCCGTAAAGTGTGTCGTTATCCCAGCAGTCTCACAAGTCGGCATGAGATTGCGGCAATCCCGACACCGGGCACCACGTGTCAGAATGCGAGCCGATCTTGAGGTACGAAACTCCCAGTCTCACCCGATGGAACGCTCGCGCCTACGACAGCTCCTTCGGCTACGTCTCGGCTCAGGGCGCGCCACTGGTGGAACTGCTCGACCCGCGCCCCGGTGAGCGCGTGCTCGACCTCGGGTGCGGCACCGGCGTGCTCACCGCCGACATCGCCAGGCGCGGCGCCCACGTGCTGGGCATCGACGGCTCCCACTCCATGATCGAGCAGGCCATCGCGCACCATCCCGGACTCGACTTCACCGTGGGCGACGGCTACGACTTCACCGTCGCCCAGCCGTACGACGCGGTCTTCTCGAACGCCGCGCTGCACTGGATGAGCCGCGACCCCGACGCGGTGATCGACTGCGTGCGGGAGGCGCTGCGGCCGGGCGGCCGGTTCGTCGCCGAGATGGGCGGCGCGGGCAACTGCGCGGCTCTGACCTCCGCCGTGCTCACCGCCTGGCGGGAGTACGGCCTGCCCGAGCCCGAGCTGCCGTGGTACTTCCCCACGCCGGCGGAGTACGCCCACCGGCTGGAGAAGGGCGGCTTCACGGTCCGGCTGCTGGAGTATTTCGACCGCCCCACCCCGCTCGACGAGTGCCCCAACGGCGCGGCCGACTGGGTCCGGATGTTCGCCGGCTCACTGCTCGACCGGGTCCCTCCTGCGGCCGTGGAGCCGCTGCTGCGCCGGGTCAACGAGCTGGCGGCCCCCGCCCTGCGCCGGGAGACCGGCTGGATGGCCGACTACGTCCGCCTCCGTTTCGCCGCGGAACGTCACTGACATCTCCACCACGACGGGGCGATTTGCCAGACTATGGACTGGTCTTTGTGAGTGATGGGGAAAGCATGAACTTCTGCCTGAGTGACCTCGTGCCACCGCTGCGCTGGAGTGACGCTGCCCGCATCACGACCCTGGCCGACCGGCCCGGCCTGCCGGACGCCTGGTGGCGGACCCTGCCCCTGCACCGGGTGCTCGCCGTCCTGGACGCCGAGGCGCTGGGCGACCTGCTCACCGAGCTCGCGCTCGACCACTGGCCGGCGGCGGCCGTCGGCGACGTGCTGCCCGCGCTGCACGTGCTCGATCCGGACGAGGCCGACGACCCCCAGGTCGCGATCGCGCTCGACCGGGCGGGGTCGTGGCACGGCCTGCTCGCGCTGTCCGGCCGGGAACTGACCGACCAGCCGTTCGTCAAGGCCCGCCCCGTGCTGACCGCTCTGTTCACCGCCGTGTTCTTACGGATGTCCCCGGAGGAGGCGGAGCCGGTATCCGAGCCGGTATCCGAGCCGGTGGAGGATCCCCCGGACGAAGAGGTCGCGGAGCAAGAGATCCCGGACATCCCCGAGCTGATCGACGCGGCGTTCGGCGGGCTGGACGACCAGACGTGGATGGTGGCGCAGAACCGGGTCTTCGCCGACGAGCCGTCCGACCCCGAACAGCTGGCCAGGCTGCTGGCCGTCCATCCCGCCGTCATCCACGATCTCGAAGCGGCCCTGCGCGACCGGCTGTCCCGCTGGCTCGCGCTGCCCGAGGCGAAGCCGTACAACGAGCATCTGACCTGGCTCACCGACACCTTCGGAGCCGCGGTCCCCAAGGAGCGGTTCGTCACGGCGGCCGAGTGGCACGGGCGCGAACTGCGCTCGCTGGAGGTGCCCGCCTGGCGGTTCGTGCTCGCCACGCTCCCCGGCCACCGCCTCTTCGGCGACTGGCTCGTGGCCGGCGACGTCGAGGAACTGCGGGAGAGGACGCGGAGCCTGATCGCCTCGGCCGAGCGCCCGCCGACCGTCCCCCGGGCGCTGGAGATGATCGGCTCTCTCGGCATCCGTCCCGACGTCGCGAGGCAGTGGCTGGAGAGCGTGCCGCAACTGCGCGCCCAGAAGGCGTCCGAGGTCGCTCCTGACAGGCAGCAGGACCGGCAACAGGACCGGCAACAGGGCGGGCTCAAGGACGTGGCGCTGACCCGGCGGTGCTTCCGGCAGCCGGACGGCAGGTGGTGGCTCAGGGTGGACGTCTCCGGCGACCATCTCCAGGGCGGCGAGGTCCCGCTGCCCAGCGGGTTCGCCGCGTACGTCGGCCTCGCGCCGGGCGAGGACCGCACGGTGCGCAGCGCCGCCGGGGAGGTCGGCCTCTCCTGGCACGCGCGGCCGGCCCTGGGCTCCCTGCAGCGGATTCTCAGCGAGGTCTCGGCCGAGGAGGGCAGCCACATCTTCCTGACCCTGTCCGAGGAGGGCATGCTGCGCGTACGGCACCTGCCGGCGGCGAACGGCGGCGACGAGACGAGCCGCGCGCTGCGCCTGGTGGGCTACACCGCGCCCAGCGGCACGCCCGAGCAGGCGGCGCGGGTGATCGCGACGCGTGTCGGCCTCTCCGCACCCGTCGGGCGGCCCGAACTCCTCGCGCGGCTGCGAGAACGCGGGGACCGCGACCTGCTGACCCTGCTGGGATAGCCGATGCCCCGGCTCGCGATCTCCCCGGAGTTCCTGCGCGGGCTCGGCGCGCTCACCCGGCCGGTCCGCCGGGACGTCGCCGTCGCGGTACGCCGGTTCCTGCTGAACGCGTCCGCCGCGCCGCACCCCGAGAGGGTGCGCAACTGCCGCGATCCCCGGGTCGCCACCCTGCGGCTCGCCGACCGCCACCGAGGGGTGGTGGTGCGGCAGGAGGACGTCTACTGGCTGCTCACCGTGCTGCCGGACGCCGAGGCGTGGTCGTACGCGCAGCGGCACAGGGTCGGCGTCAACACGGCCATCGGGATCGTCGAGACCTGGGACGCCGAGGCGCTGGAGCGGATCGAGCCGGCCCTGCGCCGCGCGTCGGAGACCGGCGGCCGGCCGCTGTTCGAGAACTGGTGCGACAACGATCTGCTGAACATCGGCATCGACCCCCGCCTGCTGCCGCTGCTGCGGCTGATGACGTCGGAGTCGCATCTCGCGGCCGTGGAGCCGCTGCTCCCGCACAGCCAGTACGCGCCGCTCGCGGCGCTCGCCCGCGGCGGCTCGCTCGCGGCGGCCTGGCGCGAGCTGGACGCCTGCCGCTCCCGCGTCGCCGACGAGATCGATCCCGAGGACCTCCTGGCGGCGCTGCGGCGCAGCCCCGACCGGGCCGCGTTCGCCGCCGACGCCGCCGAGCTCGAGCGCATCCTCACGCTGCCCGGCTGGTGCACGTTCCTCTATCCGCCGCAGCACACGTACGCCAACTGGCCGGCGTACGAGCAGCCGGTGCTGATCACCGGGGGCGCGGGCACCGGGAAGACGGTCATCGCGCTGCACCGGGCGGCCCTGCTGGCCCGCGCGGCCACCGGCCCGGTGCTGCTGGTCACGTTCTCGCAGAGCCTCGCGACCGAGCTGTCCGCGCGGCTCGACATGATCATCAACGACGAGGTGGTCCGCAAGCGCGTCGAGGTGGGCAACGTCGACAGGATCGCGCACCGCATCGTCGCCGAGGCGGAGGGCCGTGCCCCCGCCCTCGTCTCCTCCGACGACCTCGCCGAGCTCTGGCAGGAAGCGGCCGGCAGGCGCTTCGGCAGCGCGTTCCTGCTGCGCGAGTGGGAGCAGGTGATCCTCGCGCAGGATCTGCGGACGCTGGAGGAGTATCAGGCCGCCGCCAGGCCGGGCCGCGGCGTCCGGCTCGACACCGAGGCCAGGACGATGGTGTGGGAGGCGGTCCAGCAGGTCGTACGGCGGCTGCGCGAGTCCGGCCGGCGCACCCTGCTCCAGCTCGCCTCGGAGGCGGCGGGCCTGCTCGGGCGGGCCGTGGGCGACCTGCTGGGCGACGAGGCGCCGGGGCGGGAGCCGTACCGGCACATCGTGGTGGACGAGGCGCAGGACCTGCACCCGGCCCAGTGGCGGCTGCTGCGGGCGGCGGTCCCCGCCGCCCCGAACGACCTGTTCATCCTGGGAGACCCGCACCAGCGCATGTTCGACACGCGGGTCGCGCTGGCGGACGTCGGCATCCCCGCCCGCAGGTTCCAGCTGAAGATCTCCCACCGGCTGCCCGCCGAGATCCTGTCGTGGGGGGTGCGCCTGCGGGGCGGCGGTCCCGCCGACGGCCTGGTCGCGGGCAACGCCGCGATGTACGGCTACCGCGCGCTGGACTACGGCACCCGCCCGATGGTGCGCGGGTACGTGAACGCGGAGGCGGAGATCGCCGGGCTCGTCTCCACCGTGGCCGAATGGCTGGAGGAGGGCGTGCCGACCGCGCAGATCGCGGTGGCCGCGCGCACCTCCGACCTCGTGCGCACCGCCCGCACCGCACTACGCGAAGCGGGCATCACGGTCAAAGTCACCTCCCTTCACGGCATGAAAGGGCTGGAATTCCGCCGGGTGGCCGTGATAGGCGTGGCTGATGGAATCGTGCCGGCGCCGGACGCGCTGACCCCGGCCGACGAGGACCCGACGGCCCGGGCGCACGATCTGCAACGCGAACGGGGGCTGCTCTACGTGGCGTGTACGCGGGCGGGGGAGCTGCTCTACGTGTCCTATTCGGGGCGCGCCAGTCCCTTCATCCCGGCCTGACGTCCGATCCCCTAGTCTGAACTGCGGATACATTCCCCTTGCCGGTTGGACCTGCATGAATCTCAGCCTTAGCGACATCGTGCCTCCGCTGCGCTGGACCGCGCCCAGCCAGGTAGAGCCGATCGCGAGCGACCCCGGTCTTCCCGACGCGTGGTGGCAGGCGCTTCCCCTCGACCGGGCCTGCGCGGCGGTGGGAACCGGCCAGGTCGCCTCCCGGCTCGCCGACCTCACCATCGCCTGCTGGGCGCACCTGATCCTCGGCGACATCCTCCCGCTGCTGCGGTTCACCCATCCCGAGGAGAGCCTTCAGACGCCCGGCCCCCGGGAGAGCGTCCACGACCTGTACGTCGACGTGATCGACAAGCTGCTGGCCACCGAGCCCGCGCGGGAGCCGGCCGGGGCGCCGGTCCCGCCGGCCCTCCCCGAGCGTCCGATGCCCGAGATCATCGACGAGATCTTCGCCCGGCTGGACGACCGTCAGCGGGCCATCGCACGCGACCGGCTCTACTTCGACACCTCGCAGCTCCCGAGCCAGGCCCAGCGGGCCACGCTGGACGAGCTGGCACAGCGCTTCTCGGTCACCCGGGAGCGCATCCGGCAGATCGAGCGCGACCTGCGCGACCACGTGATGGACTGGCTGAACGGCCCGTCCGCCGCACCGCTGAACGCCCACCTGTCCTGGCTGCGCACCCGGCTGGGCTCGGCCGTGCCCGCCGACGACCTCGCCGCCGCCGTGCCGTGGCACCGCACCGAGCTGATCACGCTCGCGATCCCCGCCTGGCGGTTCGTCCGTACGCTCCTGACCGGGTACGACCAGGTGGACGGCTGGCTGGTCGCGGGCGGCGCGGACGAGCTCAGGGAGAAGACCCGGCAGCTGTTCACCGACGGCCCCCGGCCGCTGGAGGAGGCGGTCTCCCTCGTCGCCCAGCTCGGCATCCGGGAGGACGTCGCCGAGCGCTGGCTGGCGTCGGTGCCGCACCTGCGGGTCATGGAGGGCCACGTCGTCCCCTGGCCGCGCAGCATGGGCGACAAGGCGGAGGCCGTGCTGGCGGTCGCCCACGTCCCGCTCACCCCCGAGGAGATCCAGGCCCGCATCGGCGAGGACTACAGCCTCGTCGGCATCCGCAACCAACTCGCCTCCGACGAGCGGTTCATCCGGCTCGACCGCAGCAAGTACGGTCTGCGGCGCTGGGGCGGCGACGAGTACCTCGGCATCCGGGAGATGATCATCCGGGAGATCGAGCGTTCGGGCGGCGAGGCGTCCGTGAGCACGGTCGTGGACAACCTGACCTCCCGCTACGACGTGAGCGAGAGCTCCATCAGGGCGTACGCCGGAGGGCCCGGGTTCGAACGGACCCAGCGCGGCTACATCAGGGTGGCCGCCCAGGACCAGGCCGAGCCGTACCAGCCGCGCCGGGACGTCTCGATGACCCGTCGCTGCTTCCGCAGCAGGGACGGCCGCTGGTGGCACCGGATCGACGTGAACGCCGAGCACCTGCGCGGCTCGGGCTCCCCGCTGCCGACCGGTTTCGCCGCGCACCTCGGCATGGCGCCCGGCGGCCAGCTCACCGCATCCACCGCCTCGGGCGAGGTGGTGATCAGCTGGCACAACCAGCCGACCATCGGCTCGATCAGGAACGTTCTCGCCGAGTACAACGCGTCCGAGGGCGACCACGTCTTCCTGACGGTCTCCGACGGCGGCGAACTGCTGACCCGCTTCCTGCCTGTGGCGGGGGCCGGGCTGCCCGCGATCAACCAGGCGCTGCACCTGATCGGGTACACCGCTCCGGTGGCGTCGGAGGCCGAGGGCCTGCGGCTCATCGGCGCCCGCATCGGCCTGCCCGAGGGGGCCGTCCGCGAGGAGATCCTCGACCGCCTGCGCGAACGCGGCGACCGCGACATCCTGCGCTTCCTGACCTGACTGTTCTTTGTGCGAGTCTCCGTACGAGTCTTTGCGCGAGATCAGGGGCCGGGGCGGGGATGTCGGGGGCAGCACGTAGGCTCGGAGCATGTTGCGGCTCCACGACACCCTGACCCAGCAGGTCGTGCCCGTCGCCCCGGCCGGCTCGCGGATCCTGCGGATGTACACCTGCGCCGCGCACGGGCCCGCCGGCCTCGCCGACCTGCGCCCCGCCCTGCTCGCCGACCTGGTCCGCCGCGTCGCCGAACGCGCCGGGCTGCGGGTGCTCGCCTGCCGCAACGTCTCCGACCTCGGTAACGGCGATGCCGCGTCTCTCGACGCCGACACGCTCGCGCTCAACGTGCGCGCCCCCGAGCACTCCCCCAGGACCAGCGAGACGATGGGCCTGGTGATCGAGCTCATCGGGCGGCTCATCGAGCGCGGCCACGCGTACGCCACCCCGGAGGGGGCGGTGTTCTTCGACGCGACGTCCTTTCCCACGTACGGCGAGATCTCCGGCAAGCCGGGCTCGGCCTCCGACTGGCCCCTGTGGGAGCCGGCCGGCGGCGACGCCGGAGCGGTCTGGAACGCGCCCTGGGGCCGCGGACTCCCCGGCCGCGACATCGAGTGTTCGGCCACGCCGCTGCGGTTCCTCGGCCCGCGCTTCGACTTGTACGTGGGCGGGGCCGACCTGTGCTTCCCCCACCACGAGAGGGCGCGGGCCCAGTCGAACGCCGCGACAGGTCAGGAGGCCGCCACCCACTGGGCGCACTCCGGGCACCTGCTGTTCGAGGGCCGCCCGGCAGGCACCGGGGACGCCGTGCCGCTGTCCGGCGTCGTGGCCGCCGGTCTCGATCCCCTCGCCGTACGGCTGGCGCTGCTGGAGCAGCACTACCGGCGGCCGGTCGACCTCACCTGGGACGGCCTTCGCACCGCCGACGAGGAACTGCGGCGGCTACGGCGGCGGGTTGCCGAATGGGCGGAGTCACCGAGCCGCCCGATCGACGACGCCCACGCCGAGCGCGTCCAGCGGGCGCTGGACGACGACCTCGACACGCCCGGGGCGCTACGTCTGCTGCGCGACCTGGAGGCCGACGAGTCGGTCGCGCCGGGGTCCAAGTTCGAGACCTTCCTTCACTTCGACCACGTGCTCGCCCTCGACCTGCCCGCCGACATCGGCCGCATCTGACGGGCACTCCCCGCGTACGCCGGACGGGCCGGCTCCAGCGCCGGTCCGCTTCTCGATACGGACGGACTTGGGCCGGCCCGGCAGCGCCTCCGCTCCTTTCGTGCCTGTTCCTGTTCCTGTGCCGCGCCCGCTGCATGCGCGCGAGTGCAGGCGAACGGCTCAACCTGTCGCTCCAACAATTCCCTGCTCAGGGCGTGTGCGAGGCGCCACGGAGGTGAAAGAATTCACACAAGTATTCGAATTCAGCGAAGAGGGTGCGATGGATCTGTTTGCTGTCGATCCCGACCGCTCTCGTCGTTCGAATAACACTGACGGCGACTGGTGGGACCGGTTGACCGCTGACTCGCCGTTGTGGGCGTCCGGGGACTCACGTGCCTCCGGCTGTGGAGCCGGGAACGAGGAGGTCACGGACGATGCCGGGGCTGCGGATGGCTCGGAAGCCGGCGCTTGTGGGTCAGGTGCCGGTCGAGGCCGGTCGTCGTGGGTGTTGGTGGGTTCTCTGCGTGAGTCGGCGCAGGAGCTGGCGCTGGCGCCGCTGCCGGACGATGTGGATATCTGTCTGGCCGAGGCGGAGGAGTTGATGGTCGCCCGGGATCGGATCACGTGTGCTCTTGCTGAGCGGGTGGGGCGGGTGCATCGTGCGGGGCAGGCCAAACAGCATGGGCATGCCTCCACACGCAGTTGGTTGCGCAGCGCCGGGGGGATGAGTGTGGCGGGTGCGGGCCGGCTGCTGACCGTGGCGGTGGAGCTGGCCCGTCTGCCGCGGGTGCGTGCGGCGTTTGTGGCCGGGGAGTTGGCGGCGGGAGTGGTGGAGGCGATCTGCACCGCCACCGCCCAGTTGAATGACGAGCAGGCCGGGGTGGCTGAGCCGATTTTGCTGGAGCTGGCGGGCAAGGCGGGTGCGGCGGAGGTGGCCAAGGCCGGGCGTTACCTGCGTGCGGTGCTCGACCCTGATGGGGAGGAGCGCGATGAGCAGGCCGATTACGGGCGGCGGTTCCTGCGGGTGCGCCCTGCCCGGGGCGGGGGGCTGGAGGGGGAGTTTTATCTGCCGCGGGAGGCGGCCGCCCGGTTGCGGGCCCTGCTGGACGCCTACGCCAAACCCCGTGCGGAGGGTGATGACCGCCCGCCAAGTGTGCGTAACGCCGATGCGTTCATCGCGTTGCTGGAGCAGGAGATCGCGACCGAGCTTTTGGTCCTGGTCAACGCCGAATCCCTCCCCACCGACCCCGAACCCGAGCACCCCGGCCATGCCGCCGACCCCGGTACTGCAGAGGTAGAGGCAGGGGCGGAGGTCGGTGTAACCGCGGGTGCCGGTGCCGAGAGTGCCGACCGTGCCACCACCGCCCCTCGCGATGAGGAGTCTCACGACCCCGGAGTTGGCGGGCGCGGATCCCGTGAGGAGCGGACCCGTGAGCGGCAGGCCAGCGAGTGCGGGCCGCGCGACGCCGCGAGCACCGCCGCTGCCGAGGACGACGACACCGCGCAGGCCACGGGCGGAGACTGCGATCGTGGTGCGGTCCAGGCTGGATCCATGCACGCCAGGCGGGCATCAGCATGGCCCGTACACGGCGGTAGCGCGCACCCCCACACAGTGCCTCCGAACACCGAACCTCCGACCACAGCGCACCCGGACACAGCGCATCCGCACACAGCGCAGCCGGACCCTCCTCCCGAGGACGCACCTGGACATCACACCCACGCCGGGCAACGGCCTGCGGGGGACTGCCGGCATGGGCAAGCCACGCGTGAAGGTCACGGCCACGAGCAGCAGAGGCACGGCGAGGGCGGATGCGGGTGCGGCCGCAACGCGCGGTGCTCGTCCGCAACACCGGGGACGCCGAGACCCGAGCCGGAGACACCACCGGGAACAGACCCGGAGACGCCGCCGGGGAGACCACCGGGAACAGCGCCAGGGACGCCACCGGGAGCGTCACCGGGGGTGCTGCCGGGGGCGTTGCTGGGGACGGCGCCGGGGTTGTTACTGGCGACCGGGCAGATGCTGCCCGTCTCCAGCGTGCACCGCCTTGCCCGCACCTCCACCCTGGTGCGCCTGGTCATGGACGCCGACGGGCAGGTGCTCGACATGGGCCGCAAGGTTCGCCTGGCCACCCCCGCCCAACGCCGGGCCGTCTTCGCCCGCTACGCCACCTGCTGGATCGACGGCTGCCCCCTGCCCGCCACCATGTGCCAGATCGACCACGCCGACAACTGGAGCACCGGCGGCCTCACCGACCTGAAACTCCTCGGACCCGCCTGCCAGTTCCACAACCGCGACCGCTACCCCCACCCCGACCGCTACACCCGCCACAAACTCGGCGCCGACCGCTGGGCCTTCACCTACCACCCAGCCCGCAACAGGCGGCTGCGGATTTAGCGGCAGGGTGGCGGCACGGACGGCCGCCGGGGAGCTCAGATGTCGAGGCCGTGGTCGCTGACGAGGATGCCGTCCTCGTCGCTGTAGAGCCACTCCCCCGGGGCGAAGGTCACGTCCCCGAAGGTCACCGGGACGTCTACCTCCCCAAGGCCGGTCTTGGCGCTCTTTCGAGGGTTGGCGCCGAGCGCCTTGACGCCGAGGTCGAGCCCGGCCAGCGCCGCCGTGTCCCGTACCGCGCCGTTGATCACTACGCCGGCCCAGGCGTTCTCCACCGCCGAGGTCGCGATCATGTCGCCGAGCAGCGCCGTACGCAGCGATCCGCCGCCGTCGACCACCAGCACCCGGCCCTCGCCCGGCGTCGCGAGCACCTGCTTGACGAGCGCGTTGTCCTCCAGGCAGCGGACTGTGGAGATCTGACCGGAGAATCGCGCGCGTGAGCCGTACGAGCGGAACTGGGTGACACAACTGCGCAGCGCGTCGCCATGGGCGTCGTAGAGATCAGCGGTCGCGAAGCTCATAACCGCATTGTGCCAGGGCCGGCGCGACCGGTGCCGCCGCCCGAAAACGCGCGATTCGTCATTCCGTAAATGCTCTGATTATCCGAGCGGAACCCGTAGAGAAAAGAATGCAGGTGTGCACGATCTTTCGCGCTTCCGCCTGCTTTCGCTCGCCGTGCTCGCCGCTGTCACGCTCAGCGGGTGTGCTGTGACCGCGTCGCCCGTGCCGGGCGGCGGGCCGGCGACCCAGAAGGCGGCCGAAAAGGAGGCTGAGAAGGAGGCAGAAGAGGCGGTACGCACGGTCGAGAACGCGGTGTTCCCCCTGGACGCGTTCGGGCCGACACCCGAGCAGCAGGTTCGGCTCGTCAACGCCGTGCGTCATTCGGTGGCCCTGTGCGCGAGAAGGTTCGGGATCGGTGGATACGACGACACTCCGTTGCCGCCGCAGCGCGACACGACGCCGAGAGCCCGCCGTTACCTGTTCGTGGATCCAGCCCTCGCCGCCCGGTACGGGTACGACCCCGGCCGAGGAGCAGGCCGTCATGGACGGGCGGGGGCCGAAGACGGTCAGGGGCATCCGTGTGCCGGAGGACGGCTGCATCGGGGCGGCGAACCGGCGCGTTATGAAAGGCGTCCCGCCCGGCGCCGAGTCGCTGGTCGTCCGACTGGGCATGGAGGCGTACGACAAGGCGCTCGGCGATCCACGGGTGAAGGCGGTGAACGCGGCGTGGAGCGCCTGCATGAAGAGAGCCGGCTACACCTACCCGACCCCGGTGAAGGCGCGGGTGGACCCGCGCTGGCGGAAACCGGGCGACAAGCGGGAGGAGGCCACCGCGGCGACGGCGGACATGCGCTGCAAGCTGCGGGTGGACTATCTGACCGTACGGCTGACGACGGAGGTCGAGGCGCAGCAGACGATGATCAGGACACACGGCCCCGACCTCCGGGCGTTCCGGCGGCATCTGCGGACGCGACTGGCCAATGCCGCGACGATGCTTGCAGAACGACCGTAGCCACCCTCCCGCGTAGGCGCCATCCCGGCGCCGTCCCGTCAGGGCAGCGTACGGCTCTCGCCGACGGCGAGATCCCACAGGTCGGCGGGGTCGAGGCCGCGTGACTCCCAAACGGCGCGGGCCTCGCGCACGGGCTCAAGCAGCGGTTCGCCCGACAGCACGAACGTCCCCCAGTGCATGGTGGCCATTCGCCGTGCGCCCACGTCGAGGCAGCCCTGCACGGCCTGGGCGGGGTCGACGTGGGAGACCTTCATGAACCAGCGCGGCTCGTAGGCGCCGACCGGCATGAGAGCGAGGTCGATACCCGGGTAACGCTCCCCGATCTGGGCGAACCGTTCCCCATAGGCCGTGTCACCGGCGAAGTAGACCCGGTGTTCGGGGGAGGTGAGCACCCATCCGCCCCACAGGGTGCGGCAGGTGTCCCAGAGCGTACGGCGGCTCCAGTGGTGGGCCGGCACGAAGTCGAACGTCACGTCGCCGAGGCGGGCCGACTCCCACCAGTCCAGTTCGGTCACGTCGCGGAAGCCGCGCCGCCGGAACCACCCTCCCAGCTTGGCCGGTACGAAGACGGCCGTGTCCCTCGGCAGGCGGCGGATCGTCGGCGCGTCCAGATGGTCGTAGTGGTTGTGGCTGATGACGACCGCGTCGACCTCGGGCAGGTCGGACCAGGCGACGCCGGGAGGGGTCAGCCGCTGGCGCACGCCGGGGATCTTGCGGGACCACACCGGATCGGTCAGCACGGTCAGCCCGCCGATCTGGAGAACGAACGTCGCGTGGCCGACCCAGGTCACCACGGTCTCGGTCGCGGCGGCGCGGGGCAGGCCGACACGGTGGACGGGAATCTGGTCGCTGTCACCGATGTCGGGCCGCAGCTGCCCATGCCACATGACACTGGTGACCTCGCGGAAGTCCGGAAGAGGGGCGGTCAGCCTGTCGGCGAAGCTGGACGGCCACCGGCGGGGTCCGGCCGGCCGAACAATCGGCGCACTCGGCGCGTTCGGAACGGGAGAAACGGGGATTTCTGGGGCCTCAGGGCTTTCCGGTTGAATCGTCTGCGACATGGGGAACTCCCTTCCGCTCTCCATGATCCCCGCAGAGCCGAAAATATTCCTCCTACGACCGGTCGATTCCCACCATGTTTCCTCCGCCCTCAGGTGGAACGCGACCTACTCCCCCTTCTCCCCCACCACGGATGCACCCGGGGATAACCGCCGTCGTCCAGGCCGGCCATGCGCTCGAAAAGGTTCCACGAGGCCGGATGACCGCAGACGGCGTACGAGACGGCCGAGGCGAGCACGTACAGCACCAGCATGGGCAGGCCGACGCAGAACGCGTACTGCGTGGCGTGGCGGGACTCGTGGTCGAGCAGGCAGCCGGTGAGATAGCCCTCACCGTGCTTGGTCAGGACCACGTTGCCCACGGTGAACGCCCCGGCGACGGGGAACGGGATGCGATAGCCGTGCGCGTAGACGAGGCCCCGCTCCCCTCCGCGGGTGCGGGCTCCGCCGATCCGCGCGATCAGCAGCCCGAGGGGCGTGGAGAGGTTGACGTAGTTGATGACCTGCCGGACCCGGTGCGACCGCCGCATGTCCCCCAGGATCCGCGACCACTCCCGCCTATACAAGCACGGACGACCTTACAGACGGCCGTACGACCCCAGCAGCCACGAACCGGCGGACCGCGTGACGACCACGGCCGCCGCCACGGCGACGGCGCCGCCGTACAGGTACCAGTAGCCGGCGGAGTTGCCCGCGATGGCGAGGTCGCCGGCCCGCTGCGGCGTGGCCAGCAGGAACGACACGAGGAGCCAGCCGGCGGCGGGGACGAGCGCGCCCAGCTTGCCGCCCATCAGCCTGCCCATGGCGTACGGCACGGCGAACAGGGCGACCAGCCAGGCGATCGCGGCGACCGGCACCTGCCCGGCGTACCACGCGTGCTGGAAGCCCCCGACGACGCCGAGCACCACGCCCAGCAGGAAGAGCACGCCGTACGCCGCGCCGGTCACGGCCCCGGCCAGCGGGCCGGGGTCGTCCTCGGTCTCGACGGCGACCTGCGTCTCCTGGGTCATACCACTCAACTTATCCGACGCCGGCGAACAGGTCGGTCTCGCGGTCGTACGGCTCGCCGAGGCCGCCGACCTCGGGCGGAGCGCCGATGCCGGGCCGGCCGGGGACCCCCGCGCGCAGGATGAAGTGCTCGACCCCGAGGGCCTGCTGGCCGACGTTGTTCGACAGCGCGAACCACGGCGCGTCCACGGCGATCTGCGTCGCGTGCGCCCGCATCGCGTCGAGCTTGGCCTCCACGTAGGGCCGGGCGTCGATCTCCGTCGTCACGTCCGCGTCGGCGCATCCCGGCATGTCGTCGATCGACTCCGGCACCCAGAAGTCGACATCGGCCTCGCGCATGGTCTCGATGGTCCGCCGCAGCACCGACTTGGGCATGGCGGTGTGGTAGAACTTGGCGATCCGCCACGGCTCCCCGCCGGGGAACGCGGGGTCGGCGGCCAGTTCGAAGGCCCGCCAGGAGACGCGATGCGCCTGGATGTGGTCGGGATGACCGTAGAAGCCGTTCTCGTCGTAGGTGACCAGGACCTGGGGCCTGACCTCGCGGATCACCTTGACCAGTTCGCCCGCGGCCTCGTCGAGGTCGGCCCTCCAGAAACAGCCGGGACGGTCGTTGGTCGCCGCGCCCATCATGCCCGAGTCGCGCCAGCGGCCGGCCTCGCCGAGGAAGCGGTGGTCGGTGACGCCGAGCGCCTTGCACGCGGCGGCCAGCTCGCCGACGCGGTACTGACCGAGGGTGTCGTCCCTGTCGGCCGCGTGGTGGGCGAGCTCCGGGGGAATGACCTCGCCTTCCTCCCCCAGGGTGCAGGTCACCAGCGTCACGTGCGCACCCTCGGCGGCGTACTTGGCCATGGTCGCACCGGTGGTGATGGACTCGTCGTCGGGGTGGGCGTGCACGAGCAGCAAGCGACGGTCAGTCATGCCTCCGAGGGTAGTGCCCCCGTGCTGGCAGTATGAGGAGCTATGACGGAGAGCTTCCCGCGGTTGCATGCCAGGACCCGGCGGTTCACCCTCGGGGTGCCGCGCAACTTCACGATCTCCCCTGACGGCGGTCGGGTGACCTTCCTCAGGACGAGGTCGGGCACCGATCCGGTGACCTGCCTGTGGGAGCTGGACGTCGCGTCCGGAGCCGAGCGGCTCGTCGTCGACCCCCTCGC
Source organism: Microbispora sitophila (assembly GCF_014892245.1). NCBI lineage: Bacteria > Bacillati > Actinomycetota > Actinomycetes > Streptosporangiales > Streptosporangiaceae > Microbispora > Microbispora sitophila. The sequence goes on from NZ_JADBGC010000010.1 coordinate 134,530, forward strand.
CCTGGGCGCCGCCGACGAGGACCTGCCGCCGGAGGAGCGCGCACGCCGCGAGCGGTCGCGGGAATCGGCGGGCGGCGTGGTGGCGTACGCCACGGACCGGGAGGTGCGGCAGGCCGTCTTCGCGCTGTCGGGCGACCTCTACCTGGCCGACCTCGCCTCCGGGGACGTGCGGCGGCTCCCGGCGGCCGGGCCGGTCATCGACCCCCGGCTCGACCCCACCGGCACCCGGGTCGCGTACGTCACGGGCGGCGCCTTGCACGTGCTGGAGATCGCGACCGGCGCGGACACCGCGCTTGCGGAGCCGGAGGGCGACACGGTCACCTACGGCCTGGCGGAGTTCATCGCGGCCGAGGAGATGGAGCGGATGCGCGGCTACTGGTGGTCGCCCTCCGGCGACCGCCTGCTCGTGTCCCGCGTGGACGAGTCGCCGGTGCCCCTGTGGCACATCGCCGACCCGGCCAACCCCGATCGTCAGCCCGTCCCGCAGCGCTACCCCGCCGCCGGAACGGCCAACGCCGAGGTCACGCTGCACGTCATCGGCCTGGACGGCGCGCGTACGGCGGTGCCGTTCGAGCAGGAGTACCTGGTGACGGCGGCCTGGGACGCCCACGGCCTCGCGATCGTCACGCTCTCGCGCGACCAGCGGACCATGCGCCTGCTGGCGGCCGACCCGGACACGGGCGAGACGACGCTCCTGCGCGAGGACACCGACCCCGCCTGGGTGGACATCGTCACCGGCGTCCCGGCCCGCCTGTCCGACGGGACGCTCGTGTGGGTGGCCGACGCCGGCGGCGGCCACCGCCTCGTGGTCGGCGACGAGCCCGTCACGCCGCCGTCCCTGCAGGTCCGCGCGGTGCTCGACGTCGACGGCGACACCGTGCTCTTCCAGGCGAGCGGCGAGCCCACCGAGATCCACCTGTGGACCTACTCCGCGGGCACCATCAGCGCCGTCACGACCGAACCGGGCGTCCACTCCGGCCGCCGGGCGGGCGGCGTGACGCTCGTCGCCCGGCAGAGCCTCGACACCGAGGGCACGACGGTTTCAGTCGGGGCAGTGTCGATCAAGTCCCTCGCCGAGCGGCCCGGACTGGAGCCGCGCGTGTCACTCGTCCGGGCGGGCTCGCGCGAGCTGTCCACGGCCGTCCTGCTGCCCTCGTGGCACGTGCCCGGCTCGGGCCCGCTGCCCGTCCTGATGGACCCGTACGGCGGGCCGCACGCGCAGCGGGTGCTGTCGGCCCGGCGGATGTTCCTGGAGTCCCAGTGGTGGGCCGAACAGGGCTTCGCGGTGATCGTGGCCGACGGGCGGGGCACGCCGGGGCGCGGCCCGGCCTTCGAACGCGAGATGCTGCACGACTTCACGATCTCGCTGCAGGACCAGGTGGACGCCCTGCAGGGCGTGGCGGCCCTGCACCCGGGCGACCTCGACCTGTCGCGGGTGGCGATCCGGGGCTGGTCGTTCGGCGGCTACCTCGCGGCGCTCGCCGTGCTGCGCCGCCCGGACGTGTTCCACGCCGCCGTCGCCGGGGCGCCGGTGACCGACTGGCGGCTGTACGACACCTGCTACACCGAGCGCTACCTCGGCCACCCGGACGAGGGGCACTACGAACGGTCGTCGCTGCTGGGAGACGCGGAAAAGCTGGAGCGGCCGCTGCTGCTGATCCACGGCTTGGCCGACGACAACGTCGTCGCCGCGCACACGCTGCGGCTGTCGTCGGCCCTGCTCGCGGCCGGCCGCCCGCACACCGTGCTCCCGCTGTCGGGCGTCACCCACATGACGCCGCAGGAGGTCGTCGCGGAGAACCTGCTGCTCCTGCAGCTCGACTTCCTCAAGAAGTCGCTGAACATCACCGGCTGACGGGACTACCGGGCGGTGCCGTGCCAGCTGTCCCACAGCGCGGCATAGGCACCGCCCGCCGCCACCAGGTCGTCGTGGGAGCCCAGCTCGCTGATCCGGCCGTCCTCCACCACGGCCACCCGGTCGGCGTCGTGCGCCGTGTACAGCCGGTGCGCGATGGCGATCACCGTACGGCCCTCCAGCACGGCCGCGAGCGACCGCTCCAGATGGCGGGCGGCCCGCGGGTCGATCAGCGAGGTCGCCTCGTCCAGGACGAGCGTGTGCGGGTCGGCCAGCACCAGCCGGGCGAGCGCGAGCTGCTGCGCCTGGGCCGGGGAGATCGCCGTGCCGCCGGAGCCGACGGCCGCGTCCAGGCCCTCCGGCAGCGCAGCCACCCACTCCCAGGCGTCCACGGCCTCCAGCGCGCGGCGCACCTCGGCGTCCGAGGCGTCGGGCCTGGCGATCAGGAGGTTGTCGCGCAGCGTCCCCCGGAACACGTGGTGCTCCTGGGTGACCAGGGCGACGTGCCCGCGCAGCTCGTCGAGCGGCAGCTCCACCAGCGGCACCCCGCCGACCGTGACCGACCCGCTCCCCGGCGCGTGCACCCCGGCGATGAGGCGGCCCAGCGTGGACTTGCCGGCCCCGGAGGGCCCGACCATGGCCAGGCGTTCTCCCTGGCGTACGTCGAGGTCGATGCCGTGCAGCACGTCGTGGCCCTCGCGGTAGGCGTACCGCACGCCGCCGACCTTCAGCTCCTCCCCCACCGGCCGGGCCTCGCCCGCGACCCGGTCGTCGGGCACGTTGGCCACGCCCAGCAGCCGGGCCATCGAGGCCCCGCCGACCTGGAGCTCGTCCACCCACGACAGCAGCCGGTCGAGCGGGTCGATGAGCTGCTGGACGTAGAGCGTCGCCGTCGTCACCTGGGCCACCGTCACCCAGCCCTCGATGGAGAACAGCCCGCCGATGAGCAGGGTCGCCACGACCGGGACCACGTAGCCGAACTCGACGGCCGGGAACCACACCATGCGCAGGCCCAGGGTGTACCGCTCGGCGGCGAACGACCGGGCGATGTCCCGGTCCGTACGGTCTCGGCGGCGGCCCTCCAGCCCCAGCGCCTCGATCGTGCGCGCGCCCTCGACGGTCTCGGCCAGGCCCTCGGTCATGTCGGCGTACGCCGCGTTCTCCCGCAGGTAGCCGTCCCTCGCCCGGTTGAGGTACCACCGGGTGGCCCCCCACAGCAGCGGCACGGCGACCAGCGACGGCACCGCCATCACCGGGCCGACGAGGATCACCGCGCCGACGACGAAGGTTCCCGTCACGACCGCGATCAGCGTCTCGGGCACGGCGTGCCGCACGCTCCGGGACAGCGCGTCCACGTCCCTGGACGTACGGGTGATGAGGTCGCCGGAACCAGCCCGCTCGACCGTCGAGAGCGGCAGCGCGAGCACCCGGCCGACGAAGTCCTCCCTCAGCTCGGCCAGCACCTTCTCGCCCAGCCGTGACGACGCGTACACCGCGAACCTGACCAGCACGGCCTGCGCGGCCACGAAGGCGGCGATGGCCAGGGCGACGGCGTCCACGCGCAGGTCGGTCCGGCCCTTGGCCAGGCCCTCCACCAGGTCGCCGAGCATGCGGGGCGCGACGAGCCCGGCGACCGCCGCCAGCGCGTGCAGGGCCAGCGCGAGGCCGAGCTCACGCGGATACTTCAGCGTCAGCCGCCGGGCGTAGGCACGCACCTGCGCCCGGTCGGCGACCGGGAGGATCTCGCGGGCCATGGTCAGTCTTCCCCTCGTGTCACGGTCGAGCGATACGCGGGCACCGTCTCCAACAGGGCACGGTGGGTGCCTTCGGCCCGCACCACACCGCCCTCGACGTACAGCACGTGGTCGGCCCGGTCGAGCACGAGCGGGCTGGTCGTGCAGACCAGGGTCGCCCGGCCCGCCCGCGCCTTGCCCAGCCGCTCGGCGACGCGCGCCTCCGTGTGCGCGTCGACGGCGCTGGTGGGCTCGACCAGGATCAGGATCTCCGCGTCGGCGAGCAGCGCCCGGGCCAGCCGCAGGCGCTGCTGCTGGCCGCCGGAGAACTCGCGGCCCGACTCGGCCACGTGCGCGTCCAGGCCCTCGGGCAGCGCCGCCACGATGTCCTCGGCGCACGAGGCGTACAACGCCTGGCGTACATCCTCGTCGGTGGCCGTGCCCCGCACGTCCAGCTCGTCACGCAGCCGTCCGCTGAACAGCCGCGCGCCGTTGTCGGCCACCAGGATGTGCCGCCTGACCTCGGCGAGCGGCAGCTCCGCCAGCGGCGCGCCGCCGAGCGTGACGTCGCCGGGGGCGAACCTGCCCAGGCGGTCGGCGATGGCGATGGCGTCCTCCGGCGCGGCCGCCGCGAGCGCCGTGAGCCGGCCGGGCCGGACCTCGACGCCCGACTCGCCGTCGCTGAGCGTGCCCAGTCCGGCGGACAAGCGGCCGTCGCCGCCGGTGATCTCGGGCTCCAGCGACAGGATGCGGCAGACGCGGCGAGCCGCCACGTGCCCCTTGGTCAGTTTGTCGGCGGCCTCCGTCAGCGTACGCAGAGGCGCGATCAGGAAGACCGCGTACCCGTAGAACGCCACGAGCTGACCGGGCGTGATGCGGCCGTCGAGCGCGAAGTGCGCGCCGAGCCAGGTCACGCAGGCGATCAGCACGCCGGGCAGCAGGATCTGGGCGCCCTCCAGCAGGGACTCCACCGAGGCCACCCGCACGCCCGCCTGCCGTACGCGTTGCGACTCCGCCCGGTAGCGCGCGGCGAAGACCTGCTCACCGCCAACGCCGCGCAGCACCCGCAGACCGGCCACGATGTCGGCGGCCCGGGTGGCGAGGTCGCCCTGCAGGTCACGCTGCTCGTGCTGGCGCCGGTGCAGCGGCTTGAGCAGGGGACCCACCGCGGCCGCCATCAGCGGCACCCCGATCAGCACGACGAGACCCAGCGGGACCGAGGTGGCGAGGAGGATCACGGTCACCGCGACGATCGCGACGGCCGCGCCGGCGCCCCGCAGGAGAATCTCCATGGCGTTGCCGATGTGCGCGATGTCCGAGTTGCCCACGCTGACGACCTCGCCCGTCGAGAGGCGCTTCGGCAGCGTCGCCCCGAGCCTGGCCGCCTGCCGTACGGTGACCTGCACGGTGCGGTAGGCCGCCGACAGCCATGCGAAGGTCGCGAAGCGGTGACGTGTGACGCCCGCGACCGCCTGGACCACGCCGAGACCGAGCACCACCAGCGACCACTTGATCAGCGTGCCGGCGTCCGCCGCGGCCATCGCGTCGATCGCCTTGCCCAGGGCCGCCGGCACGAGCGCCTGCCCCAGCCACCACAGCACCGCCAGGCCGACTCCGGCCAGCAGCGGGCCGGCCTGGCCGCGCGCCACCCACCACAGGTAGCGCAGCGGCCCGCGGACGTCGGGAGTGCCGGGATCGGCCACAGGAAGAGAGCGCATGGTCGTTCCAGGCTCGCAAAAACGCAGGTCGAGGGGCAAACCGTTTTCCCGCGTCAACCAAGGTTGACACGAGCAGGGTTGTCAACCTATGTTGACGCCATGAGCGATACGGCACAGCTGGCGAGCGACGCCGGCAGCCGCGATCCGGCCGTCGGCCTGCGGGCCGTACGGGCCCTGCGGCTCCTGGTGGAACGGCTCGAAGCGCTGCAGGTGGAGAACGCGCGCACCGCGGGGTGGTCGTGGCAGGACATCGCGCTCCTGCTCGGGGTGTCCCGGCAGGCGGTGCACAAGAAGTACGCGGGCGGGCGAGGACTGCTGAGACGGGAGAAGTAGATGTTCGAAAGGTTCACCGAAGACGCCCGGCAGGTCGTCAGGCACGCGGTGGAGCAGGCCCGGGAGCTCCGGCACGAGCAGGCCGGCACCGAGCACATCCTGCTCGGCCTGCTGACCCCGCAGACGCCGTCCGCGCGCCTTCTCGCGGCGCACGGGATCGACCACGCGCGGGTGCGCGCGGAGATCGTCCGTGTACGCGGCGACCTGACCGGCGGGGAGATCGACGCCGAGGCCCTGGAGTCGATCGGCATCGATCTGTCGGCCGTGCGGGAGAAGGTCGAGGGCGTCTTCGGACCCGGCGCCCTGGACCGCGCCCCGCAGCGCGACCGCCGAGGGGTCCTCGTCAGCGGCTGGCGCGTTCCGTTCGGGCCTCGGGCCAAGAAGGTGCTCGAACTCTCGCTGCGCGAGGCTCTCGCGATGAAGAGCCGGAGCATCCGGGACGGGCACATCCTCCTCGGCGTCATCCGGGAGGGCGAGGGCCTGGGCGCGCGCATCCTGGCCGACGCCGGGATCGACCTGTCCGAGCTCAGGGAGGAGGTCAAGAGCGGCCTGTGACGGCCGTCAGTCGTCCGCGTTAGTCGTCGGCGTCAATCGTCCAGAGCCGCCAGGGCGTCCGCGACGGTCTCGTAGATGGGGAACGCGGCGTGCAGCCCGGTCACCGTGAGAATCCTACGGAAGACGCCCCGAACGCCGGCGAGCTTCATGAACCCGCCCGCCTCGACGGCGCGGTCGTGCGCCTCCAGCAGGAGCCGCAGGCCCATGGAGTCGCAGAAGGTCAGCTCGGAGGTGTCCACGACCAGCCGGGTGCCGCCCTCCTCCCGCAGCTTGCCGAGCACGGTGCGCAGCCGCTCGCCGGAGATCACGTCCAGCTCGCCGGTCAGGGTGACGAGAGTGTGCGTCGCCTCATGGCTCACCGTGACGCCAAGTCTCGTCGTCATCGCCTGTCCTCATCCCGAAAGATCTCCCCCTTGGAAGATCTACAGAGAAGTTACACCTCTACTTACCCCGGCAGGCAGAGGGAGGCAAGGAGGACAGGACGGCGGGGGCCGGCAGTGCTCAGCGGTCCCCGGCGATCTCGTACAACCCGCCGGAATCGGAGTCCGGGTCCGGCCCACCGCCGGGCCGGGGGTGGCGCGGACCGGCGTCCGCCGCGTGGCCGAGCGCCTCCGCGACCGTCGGGTGCTGCTCGAACACGTTGCGCAGGCCGGTGATCGTCAGGACCCGGCGCAGCACGCCCTGCACGCCGCTCAGCATCAACCGGACGTTCAGGGCCTGGCCGCGCTGCAGCGCGGAGATCAGCTCGCTCAGCCCACGCGAGTCGCAGAACATGAGCTCGGCGACGTCGATCACGAGGACGGATATCCCGGGCGACTCCCAGACCCGGTGCAACTCGTCATGGAGCAGGTGAACGGTGCCGGCGTCGAGATCGCCTTCCACACGTACGACGACGGCCGCGCCATGGACTGCGGACGCGACCTTCAAGGTGGAACGTGGACCGGTCACGGGCATGCTCACTCCCTCGCCTGCGGGGACACGGCAGGCGTGTTACGCCAACACAAAACACACGTTACCCGGGAGGAGAGGTGATTATGTTCCGGCTGACCGGTCCACGTCACTCGTCTGCTACTTGGAGGCGGCCTTGAGGTAGTCGGCGTTCATCTGAGCGATCGTGTCGAACGGGATGCCCTTCGGGCACACCGCCGTGCACTCGCCGGTGTTGGTGCAGCCGCCGAAGCCCTCGGCGTCCATCTGCTCGACCATCGCCCTGGCGCGCGACTCGCGCTCCGGCTGACCCTGCGGCAGCAGGCTCAGGTGGGTGATCTTCGCCGCGGTGAACAGCGAGGCCGAGCCGTTGGGACAGGCCGCGACGCAGGCGCCGCAGCCGATGCAGGTCGCGGCGTCGAAGGCGGCGTCGGCGTCGGCCTTCGGCACCGGGACGGAGTGCGCCTCAGGGGCGGACCCGGCGGGAACGGAGATGAAGCCGCCCGCCTGGATGATCCGGTCGAACGCCGACCTGTCCACGACGAGGTCCTTGATCACCGGGAACGCCGCGGCCCGCCACGGCTCGATCGTGATGACGTCGCCGTCCTTGAAGTGCCGCATGTGCAGCTGGCAGGTCGTGGTGAGCTTCTGCTCGCCGTGCGCGACGCCGTTGATGACCATGCCGCACATGCCGCAGATGCCCTCGCGGCAGTCGTGGTCGAAGGCGACCGGGTCGTCGCCCTCCAGGATCAGCCGCTCGTTGAGGACGTCGAGCATTTCCAGGAACGACATGTCAGGCGAGACGTCTTCGACCCGGTAGGTCACCATCCGTCCCTTGTCCGACGAGCCGTTCTGCCGCCAGATCTTCAGGGTCAGGTTCACTTGTAGCTCCGCTGGGTCATCTTGACGTACTCGTAGTTCAGCTCTTCCTTGTGCAGGACCGGGCCCTCCGGAGTCCACTCCCACGCGGCGACGTACGCGAAGTTCTCGTCGTCGCGCAGCGCCTCGCCATCCTCGTCCTGCGACTCGGCCCGGAAGTGACCGCCGCACGACTCCGTACGGTGCAGCGCGTCGATGCACATCAGCTCGGCGAGCTCGAAGAAGTCGGCCACCCGGCCGGCGCGTTCGAGCGCCTGGTTGAGCCCCTCGGCGTCGCCCGGCACCTTGACGTTGTTCCAGAACTCCTCGCGCAGCTCGGGAATGCGCTCCAGCGCCTTGCGCAGCGACTCCTCGGTGCGCTCCATGCCGCAGTAGTCCCACATGATCCGGCCGAGCTCGCGGTGGTAGGAGTCGGCGGTGCGGTCGCCGTTCACGGACAGGAGCTTGTCGATCTTGTCCTGGACGGCCTTCCTGGCCTCCGCGACGTCCGCGTCCTCGACCGGCCCGAACGAACCGGCCCCGGCGAGGTAGTCGCCGATCGTCGTCGGCAGCACGAAGTAGCCGTCCGCCAGGCCCTGCATGAGGGCCGAGGCGCCCAGGCGGTTCGCGCCGTGGTCGGAGAAGTTGGCCTCGCCGATCACGAAGAGCCCGGGGATCGTGGACTGCAGGTCGTAGTCCACCCACAGCCCGCCCATCGTGTAGTGGACGGCCGGGTAGATGCGCATCGGCACCTCGTACGGGTTCTCGCCGGTGATGCGCTCGTACATCTCGAAGAGGTTGCCGTACTTCTTCTCGACGGCCTCCCGGCCCATCCGCCTGATGGCGTCGGCGAAGTCGAGGTAGACGCCGAGCCCGCCGGGACCGACGCCGCGGCCCTCGTCGCAGACGTTCTTGGCGGCGCGGCTGGCGATGTCACGCGGCACGAGGTTGCCGAACGCCGGGTAGATGCGCTCCAGGTAGTAGTCGCGCTCGTCCTCGGGGATGTCGCCCGGCGCGCGGTTGTCGCCCTTGCGCTTGGGCACCCAGACGCGGCCGTCGTTGCGCAGCGACTCCGACATCAGCGTCAGCTTCGACTGGTGGTCGCCGCTCTGCGGGATGCAGGTCGGGTGGATCTGCGTGTAGCAGGGGTTGCCGAAGTAGGCGCCCTTCTTGTGCGCCCGCCAGATCGCCGTGGTGTTGCAGCCCTTGGCGTTGGTGGACAGGTAGAACACGTTGCCGTAGCCGCCGCTGGCGAGCACGACCGCGTCGGCGAGGTGGGTCTCGATCTCGCCGGTGACCATGTCGCGGACCACGATGCCCCGGGCCCGGCCGCCGCTGACGATGAGCTCCAGCATCTCGTGGCGGGTGTGGACCTCCACGTTCCCCGCCGCGACCTGCCGCTCCAGGGCCTGGTACGCGCCGAGCAGGAGCTGCTGGCCCGTCTGGCCGCGGGCGTAGAAGGTGCGCGAGACCTGGGTGCCGCCGAACGACCGGGTGTCGAGCAGGCCACCGTACTCGCGGGCGAACGGCACGCCCTGCGCCACGGCCTGGTCGATGATGTTCACGCTGACCTGGGCGAGGCGGTAGACGTTCGACTCGCGGGCGCGGTAGTCGCCGCCCTTCACGGTGTCGTAGAACAGCCGGTAGACGCTGTCGCCGTCCCCGCGGTAGTTCTTGGCGGCGTTGATGCCGCCCTGCGCGGCGATGGAGTGGGCCCGCCGGGGCGAGTCCTGGTAGCAGAACGACTTGACCTTGTAGCCCAGCTCGCCGAGCGTGGCCGCGGCGGAGCCGCCGGCCAGGCCGGTGCCGACGACGATGACGGTCAGCTTGCGCTTGTTGACCGGGTTGACCAGCTTGGCCTGGAAACGGCGCTTGTCCCAGCGGTCCTCGATCGGGCCCGCCGGCGCCTTGGTGTCCTGGATGGGCTCACCCAGCCGGTAATGCCCCACGATGGCCGGTTCTGCGCCCTGCTTCTCTTGCCGGGCGTTCTCCTGCTGGTTCTCTTGCTGGGCGCGGCGACGGAACTTCACTTGACCACTCCGATCAGAATGCAGATGGGCGCGGCGACGAACCCGAGCACCAGCACCGCGGAGACCGCGACGGCGATCGTCTGCAGCGTGCTGCGGACGCGGGGGCGGCGGGTCAGGCCGAGCGACTGGAACGCGCTCCACAGGCCGTGGCGCAGGTGCAGGCCGACCATCACCATGGCGACCAGGTAGAACAGCGCCACCCACCAGCGGTCGGGCTGGAAGCCGGCGATCATCCGGTCGTACGGCGTGGCGTCGGCGCCCTCGGGGTTCACCGTGCCGAAGGTCATGTCCAGCAGGTGCCAGATCACGAACAGCACGATGATCACGCCGCCATACCGCATGGTGTGCGTGGCGTACCCGTTGGCCTGCGACTTCCGCTTGGCCGCGTACTTCACGGGCCGCGCTTTGGCCGCCCTGCGGGCGAGCGACACCGCCGCCCACATGTGCAGCACGACGCAGACCACGAGCACGATCTCGGTGATCGTCAACAACGTCCGGTTCGGCAGCGCGGGCGAGCCCACGGTGCGCAACCAGTCGGCATAGTGGTTGAAGGAGTCGGCACCCAGGAAGATCTTGAGGTTGCCCAGCATGTGGCCGATCAGGAAGAGCACGAGAACGGCGCCCGTGACGGCCATGACGGCCTTCCTGCCGGCTGAGGTGCCGAGCAGGCCGCGACGGGCGGGCGTACGCGGCGCGGGCCCGGCGGGCTTGTGAGGTGCGTCATGCCGGGGAACCGGAGCCGTCGCCGAGCCCCTATCCACAGAAGCGGGGTCCACAGAGTGGTCAACAGTGGCAGTCACGAATGCACACGCTAGGTTCGTGCTGTTCAGACGTCCAAGTCATGATAGGTCTGGTTTCGATAGCCCCCGGCTATGTGCTCTGTCCCACACGGTTTCCCAGGGTCGAAGGTCCCGAGGGTGTGCGACGAAACTCACACCGCGTTCACACGGATCCACACCACGGGGGGGCGCATCGAGCCGGCGTCGGCGATAGCCCTAGGCTATTGAGGTGTGCAGCTCCAGCAACTGGCCTACTTCATGGCCGTGGCCGAGACGCGGCACTTCACCCAGGCCGCGGAGCGGATGCGGGTCGCCCAGCCGTCGCTGAGCAAGCAGATCAAGAGCCTCGAGACCGAGCTGGGAGCGCCCCTGTTCAGCCGGGCCCGGGGCAACGTCACGCTCACCCCGGCGGGTGAGGCGCTGCTCCCGCTCGCGCGCCGCATGCTCGCCGACGCCGAGACCGCCCGGCGTGAGGTCGCCGAACTCGCCGGGCTGCGGCGGGGGCGGGTGCGCCTCGGCGCGACCCCGTCGCTGTGCGCCGGGCTGCTGGCCGACGCGCTGGCCCGCTTCCACCGCGACTACCCCGGCGTGGAGCTGAAGGTCGAGGAGGGCGGCTCCCGTGACCTCGTCCGCGACCTCGCCCGGGGCCAGCTCGACCTGGCGCTGATCATCCTGCCGCTGCAGAGCAGCGACCCGTCCCTGGTGACCCAGGAGATCCTGAGCGAGAACCTCGTCGTGGCCTCCACGTCGCCCAAGGGGCGTAGATCGTACCTGCGGATCGAGGACCTGCGTGGACGGCCCATGGTCATGTTCCGCAGGGGCTACGACGTGCGCGAGGCGACGCTGGCGGCCTGCCGGCAGGCGGGGTTCGAGCCGCGCTTCGCGGTGGAGGGCGGGGAGATGGACGCGGTGCTGCGGTTCGTCGAGGCGGGGCTGGGCATCGCGGTGGTGCCCTCGATGGTGCTGGAGAACCGGCCGAGACTGACGGGCACGCCGTTGCTGCCCGGGCTGCGCCGTACGGTCGCCCTCGCCCACCGCAAAGACGTGGAGCCGACTCGGGCGGCGCAGGCCTTCCGTGGGACGCTGTTGTCGTTCCTCGGTGAGGCCGCGCGTGATGGGACGCTTCCCCAGGGAATAGAGGCGCTCGTTGACGTGTGAGCCCTAACCGAGCGGTTCCCAGACGATAGGTTTGTGCACACGATGCTGCACGACGATGCTGCCGACGCTGACGAGAGGCGTTCGTGACCCCGGTCTCCCCTGATCTGCCCGATCCGCTCACCCTCCTGCTGATCGAGGACGACGCCGGTGACGCGTTTCTCGTCGAGGAGTTGCTGGCGGGCGCCGAGAGGCCGCCGAAGATCACCTGGGCGCGGACGCTCGCCGAGGGACGCGCGCGGCTCACCGACGACGTGCAGTGCGTGCTCGTCGACCTCTCCCTTCCCGACGCCTCCGGGCTCGAGGCGCTGCAGCAGGTCCTGTCCATGGCCACGGACACGGCGGTGCTCGTCCTCACCGGGCTCGGGGACGCGCACGTCGGCATCGAGGCGGTCGCCGCCGGAGCCCAGGATTTCCTGGTCAAACAGGACGTCGACGCCCGGCTGCTGATCCGCGCCATCCGCTACGCCATCGAGCGCAAGCGCGCCGACCTCGCCATGCGCGAACTCCTGCAGGAACGCATCGTCAGCAAGGAGAACTCCCGGCTCGAACGCGGCCTGCTGCCCGTCCCCCTGCTCGACCCCATGCTCCTCCACCACCAGGCCCGCTACCTTCCCGGGCGTTCGGGCGGGTTGCTGGCCGGCGACTTCTGGGACACCGTGCAGACCCCCGACGGCGCGGTGCACGTGCTGATCGGCGACGTGTGCGGGCACGGGCCCGACGAGGCCGCTCTCGGCACGGCGCTGCGCATCGCCTGGCGCACGCTGGTGCTGGCCGGGCAGACCGGCAACGACGTGCTGCGCACGCTCGACACGCTGCTGCGGCACGAGCGCAAGTCGCCCGAGATCTTCACCACGATGTGCACCGCGACCATCGCCCCCGACCTGACCACCGCCCGCCTGCACGTGATCGGCCACCCGCCGCCGCTGCTGCTGCGCGACGGCGTGCTCGGCGTGGTCACCGAGACGCCGTCGGGCCCGCCGCTCGGGATCTTCCCGGACGTCGAGTGGACGCCCATCGACGTCACCCTGGGCGAGCGGTGGTCGCTGCTGCTCTACACCGACGGCCTGATCGAGGCCACGGTCGGCGAGAACCGCGACCTGCTCGGCACCGAGGGGCTCGCGAACCTGATCCGCGCCCAGGCGGGGATCGACCTCGACCGCATCATCACCAGTCTCGACGGCGCCATGCACGACGACGTCGCGGCCGTCCTCGTGTCCCGTGGTGGCGGCAAATGAGCTCGCCGGCCCCGCTGCCCCCGCTGGCGCCGTCCACGCGGGGCTCACGCCTGCGGCTCAGCCGGTGGTTCATGCTCGCCGGAGCGGGCGTCCTGCTCATCTTCGTGATCGCGGTCAGCGCCATCCTGCTCGCGCTCTCCGCGACGCACGAGGCCCGGCGGACCCTCGTCGACGCGGTCGATCCCGCCGCCCTGCAGACGCTGCGCGTCGCCCGTGCGGTGCAGGCGCAGGAGGGCGCGATCCGGGGATACGGGCTCACCGGCGAGCAGCAATACCTCGACTCCTACCGCCAGGGGGTCGCCGAGGAGCGGTCGGCGACCGACGCGATCGCCAGGCTCGTCCCCCAGTTGCCCCAGGGGTACGGCGCCCGTCGCCAGATCCGCGAGATCACCGACGCCACCACCGCGTGGCGGCGCGACTACGCCGAGCCCGTGGTCGAGCGGACCCTCAAGAGCGGCCCCGGCCCGCTCACCGATCTGGCCAAGAGCAACCTCCAGCGCTTCTCGGCGGTCAAGAGCGCGCTCGACACGCAGCAGGCTCTGCTGGGGCGGCTGCACGACATCGCCAGAGATCGGCTCTACTCCGGCTGGAACACCATCTATGTGGCGGTCGCGGCGCTGGCCGGCGCGATGGTGCTGGCGATCGTGTTCTGCGCGCTCATCGTGCGCCGCGCGGTCGTCGGCCCGATCGCGCGGCTGACCCGGCAGGTCCGGGCGGTGGCCGCGGGCGACTTCGACCACGAGCTCGGGGTCGAGCGGCCGGCCGAGCTGTGGGAGCTGTCGGGCCACATCGACGGCATGCGCCGCCGGATCATGACCGAGTGGCAGTCGTCCGCCGAGGCCCGCCAGCAGCTCGCCGAGCAGGCCGAGGAGCTCAGGCGCTCCAACCGCGAGCTGGAGCAGTTCGCCTACGTGGCCAGCCACGACCTGCAGGAGCCGCTGCGCAAGGTGGCGAGCTTCACCCAGATGCTGGAGCAGCGCTACGCCGACCGGCTCGACGACCGCGCCCGGCAGTACATCGGCTTCGCGGTCGACGGCGCCCGCCGCATGCAGCTGCTCATCAACGACCTGCTCGACTTCTCTCGGGTGGGCCGGGTCGGCGGCGAACCGGAGGAGATGGACACGGGCGACGCGCTGGCCGGCGCCCTGCGCAACCTCGACGCCCGGCTGTCGGAGACCGGCGCGACGGTCACCCACGACGACCTGCCCAAGGTCGTCGGCAACCGCACGCTGCTGACCCAGCTCTTCCAGAACCTCGTCAGCAACGCACTCAAGTTCCGCTCCGAGGAGCCTCCCCGCGTCCACATCGGCGTACGGCGGGACGGCGACATGTGGGAGTTCAGCTGTTCGGACAACGGGATCGGCGTCGAGCCGAAGTACGCCGACCGGATCTTCCTGATCTTCCAGCGCCTGCACCCGAGGGACGTCTATCCCGGGACGGGCATCGGACTGGCCCTGTGCCGCAAAATCGTCGAATATCATGGCGGCCGGATCTGGCTCGACACGAACGAGGGCGCCGGAGCCACGTTCCGCTGGACCCTGCCGGCCTTGGGAGACCCTGAGTGAGCGCCGATGAATGAGTTCCGCCCGATCGAGGTCCTCCTGGTCGAGGACGACCCGGGCGACGTCCTGCTCTGCCAGGAGGCGTTCTCCTACAACAAGGTCGGCAACAACCTCCACGTGGTCCACGACGGCGAGCAGGCGCTGGCCTTCCTTCGGGCCGAGGAGCAGTACTCCTCGGCGCCCCGGCCCGACCTGGTGCTGCTCGACCTCAACCTGCCGCGCGTGAACGGTTTCGAGGTGCTGGAGGAGGTCAAGAAGGACCCCTCGCTGCGGACCATCCCCGTTGTGATCCTCACCACATCGGAGGCCGAGCAGGATATCCTGCGGGGATACAACCTGCACGCCAACGCGTACATTACCAAGCCCGTGGATTTCGACCAGTTCACCCGGGTAGTACGGCAGATCGACGAATTCTTCGTGACCGTCGTCAAACTGCCGGGGAAGTGACCGAGATCACAGCGGGGAGGAGTGACGCTCCTCACACTTCGTGATGTGCTCGTCGTAATGTGTGCCCCACCAATAACGCGCACGGCCTGAGCAGTACGGCGCGGTCACTCCGGCGTGCGCGGAGTCAGTGAGGGTGGAAGGTCTCCGATGACCCAGACAACGGCCGAGAGCGCGGCAAGGAAACAACGCGCACAGATCAGGGTGCGCACTCTTCGAACCGATCGATGGTGGCTGGCTCCGGCGTTCACGTTCGCCGGACTCCTGTTGTTCTTGATTTACGGATTTTGGGCGATCTTCGACAAGAGCTACTTCGTCGACCCGTACATCGCGCCCTTCTCGTCGCCGTGTCTGGCGACGTCCTGTCCCGAGGGGGCCCGGTTGTTCGGGCTCGCCCCGTTCGGCGACTGGTACACGTTGCCGCCCGGGATACTGATCCTCGGTCTGCCGGGCGGTTTCCGGCTCACCTGCTACTACTACCGCAAGGCCTACTACCGGTCGTTCTGGCTGTCGCCGCCGGCGTGCGCCGTGGCCGAGCCGCATGGGAAGTACACCGGCGAGACGCGTCTGCCGCTGATCCTGCAGAACATCCACCGCTACTTCTTCTACTTCGCCATCCTCATCGGCCTGATCCTGACGTACGACGCGGTGCTCGCGCTGGTGCACAAGCCCGCCGGGCTGGGCAGCTGGATCCTGCTCGCGAACGCGGTCCTGATTCTCTGCTACACGTTCGGCTGCCACTCGTGCCGTCACATCACCGCCGGGCGCCTGAACCACTTCTCCAGGCACCCGCTGCGCTACAAGGCGTGGACCCTGGTCTCGAAGCTCAACGCCAGGCACCAGCAGTTCGCCTGGGCCTCGCTGTTCTCGGTCATGATCGCCGACCTGTACGTCCGGCTCGTCGCCAAGGGCGTCATCAACTTCCCGTTCGCATAAGGATTTTCAAGTGGAGCGTCACGAATACGACGTCGTCGTCATCGGAGCCGGTGGAGCGGGGCTCCGTGCGGCGATCGAGGCGCGGCAGCAGGGCAAGCGGACGGCGATCGTCTGCAAGTCGTTGTTCGGCAAGGCCCACACGGTCATGGCCGAGGGCGGTGCCGCCGCCGCGATGGGCAACGTCAACCCGAGCGACAACTGGATGGTGCACTTCCGCGACACCATGCGCGGAGGCAAGTTCCTCAACAACTGGCGCATGGCGGAGTTGCACGCCAAGGAGGCCCCGGACCGTGTCTGGGAGCTGGAGGCCTGGGGCGCGCTGTTCGACCGCACCAAGGACGGCAAGATCAGCCAGCGCAACTTCGGCGGCCACGAATACCCGCGCCTCGCCCACGTCGGCGACCGTACCGGCCTGGAGCTGATCCGCACCCTTCAGCAGCGCGTCGTCGCCCTGCAGCAGGAGGACGAGAAGCTGCACGGCGACCCCGAGGCGTACATCAAGGTCTTCGCCGAATGCACGATCACCCGGCTGCTGAAGGACGGGGACGCCATCTCCGGGGCCTTCGGCTACTGGCGCGAGACGGGCGACTTCATCGTCTTCGACGCCCCCGCCGTGGTGCTGGCCACCGGCGGCATCGGCAAGTCGTACGTCGTCACGTCGAACTCCTGGGAGTACACCGGTGACGGTCACGCGCTGGCCCTGCTCGCCGGCGCGAAGCTCATCAACATGGAGTTCATCCAGTTCCACCCGACGGGCATGGTCTGGCCCCCGTCGGTGCGCGGCATCCTGGTGACCGAGTCGGTGCGCGGCGACGGCGGCGTCCTGCGCAACTCCGAGGGCCGCCGCTTCATGTTCGACTACATCCCGGAGGTCTTCAAGGACAAGTACGCCACGACCGAGGAGGAGGCGGACCGCTGGTACGACGACCAGGCCAACAACCGCCGTCCGCCGGAGCTGCTGCCCCGTGACGAGGTGGCCAGGGCGATCAACGCCGAGGTGAAGGCCGGGCGCGGCTCACCGCAGGGCGGCGTGTTCCTCGACGTGTCCACCCGGCTGCCCGCCGCCGAGATCACCAGGCGGCTGCCGTCGATGCACCACCAGTTCAAGGAGCTGGCGGACGTCGACATCACCAAGGAGCCCATGCAGGTCGGCCCGACCTGCCACTACATCATGGGCGGCGTCGAGGTGGACGCCGACACCGGCGCGGCGTCGGTCCCCGGCCTGTTCGCGGCCGGCGAGGTCTCCGGCGGCATGCACGGCTCCAACCGCCTCGGCGGCAACTCGCTGTCCGACCTGCTGGTGTTCGGCCGCCGGGCCGGCGCCGGAGCCGCGGCGTACGTGGACGGGCTGCCCAAGCGGCCCACCGTGACCGGCGTCGAGGAGGCCAAGGCCGAGGCCCTGGCCCCGCTGGAGCGGACCGGCGGGGAGAACCCGTACGAGGTCCACCACGAGCTGCAGCGCACGATGAACGACCTGGTCGGCATCATCCGCAAGTCCGAGGAGATCAGCGAGGCCCTCGAGGTCATCGAGAAGCTCAAGGAGCGGGCCAAGAACACCGCCTCCTCGGGCAGCCGGATCTACAACCCCGGCTGGCACCTCGCACTCGACCTGCGCAACATGCTGCTGGTCAGCGAGTGCGTGGCGAAGGCCGCGCTGATGCGGGAGGAGAGCCGCGGCGGCCACACCCGCGACGACTTCCCCGGAATGTCGGCCGAGTGGCGGCGCAAGCTGCTGGTCTGCTCCGCCAAGCCGGACGGTACGTCCATCACGGTCGAGGAGAGGGTCCAGCAGTCCATGCGGGGCGACCTCATCAGCCTGTTCGAGCGCTCCGAGCTGGAGAAGTACCTCACCGAGGAAGAGCTGGCGGAATACGACGCCGCGGTCAAGGAGTCGTGATGGGATACAAGGCGAAGTTCCGCATCTGGCGCGGTGAGGGCGGCGAGGGCCGCCTGGAGGACTTCACCGTCGAGGTGAACGAGGGCGAGGTCGTCCTCGACGTCATCCACCGGCTCCAGGCCACGCAGGCCCCCGACCTCGCGGTCCGCTGGAACTGCAAGGCCGGCAAGTGCGGCTCGTGCTCGATGGAGATCAACGGCAAGCCCCGGCTGGGCTGCATGACCCGGATGTCCACCTTCGAGGAGAGCGAGACCATCACGGTCACGCCGCTGCGGACGTTCCCGGTCATCAAGGACCTGGTGACGGACGTGTCGTTCAACTACCAGAAGGCCCGCGAGATCCCTTCCTTCACGCCGCCTGCGGACGTGAAGCCGGGCGAGTACCGCATGCAGCAGGTCGACGTCGAGCGCTCGCAGGAGTTCCGCAAGTGCATCGAGTGCTTCATGTGCCAGAACGTCTGCCACGTGATCCGCGACCATGAGGAGAACAAGCCGAACTTCGCCGGCCCGCGCTACCTCATGCGGATCGCCGAGCTCGACATGCACCCGTACGACGTGGCGGAGCGCAAGGAGTCGGCGCAGGAGGAGCACGGCCTGGGCTACTGCAACATCACCAAGTGTTGCACCGAGGTCTGCCCGGAGCACATCAAGATCACCGACAACGCGCTGATCCCGATGAAGGAGCGCGTGGTCGACCGGAAGTACGACCCGCTGGTCTGGCTGGGCTCGAAGATCTTCAAGCGCCAGCGCTGACCGCAGGCGACAAGAGAGGCGCCGCCCCGGGGGGCCGGGCGGGGCCGCGCGGTTTCATCGCTGGGGCGCCGCGCCCCCCCGGGTGCCGG